>NZ_JBFRTR010000029.1:0-87470 GCF_041474215.1 Vibrio sp. 10N.222.52.C12 | reverse complement strand
TAAGATCCTGTCTATGAAACATGTTAAGTACCTAAATGCCATGAGCAGTGGAGATGTTGAACCATCGAAATTGCACAAAATCCTATTAGTTTTTATAGCCTAATCAAAATTAGCCTTTTGTAGAATTTCAATGAAGGTTTTAATCTTCAGATCGTCCGCTCCCTGCTTCGCGTAAAGACCAACATTCCCTCGCTTAGAATCATCAATCAATAAAGTTTCAAATCCTCTTTTTCTCATCCAATCACACATTTTATGACTGTATGGCATCACTGCATCTGACATTCTTAACATATCTAAGCTCGCAAAAAGAGAATCAACATCATAAACATCTCTTCCTACTACCTCAGAATCTCGCCCACCAGATTGTGAATTTACGTGATCAGAAAGTACGGAGTTATGTCTCGAGTGATCGGGAGTCACTTGGAGTATTGGATAATCCAACATATCACGCCTTAACAAGCTGAAATCTAGATATTTCTTTGTTAACAATGGATGACCATTTCGAACAAACACGGCTTCTTTGTCTTGAAATAGTGGGTAGAAAGTCACTTTACATCGCTCATGCAACCCATAAATTTCATGGCCAACAAACAGATCTATATCCCCTTGAACAAGGTGATGCATCAAAGATAAATTATTTCCGAACTCTAAATGTAGCGAACCCATTTGTTCTTGTTGTTTGTACTCTTCAACAGCCTTACAGACAAATTGTTCCCACCAAGCTTCGCCTGTGCCGAGCTTCAATTTACCTAATTGGCGCTGCTGCATATCGGTAAAACGGTGCATTAGCGACAGATGCTTTTCTTGCTGCTCTTGCGCAAACTCCCGAAACAGCACCCCATACTCGGTAAGTTCAACGCCTTTTGACTTCCGAATAAAAATAGCAACACCAATATCACTCTCTAATTTCTTAATTGCAGCAGTCAAGGAAGGCTGGCTTATATTCAGTTTTTCTGCAGCACCTTTAATGCTACCGGTATGCGCAACCATCAGAAAATATCGATATAGCTTATTCATAAGATTCTCTTAGTTTGCATTCGATCACAAAATGCGAGGTTAGAAATTCGACAAATTACCCCACTGATGTTTGCACACAGCGGATAGGCAACATGATATAGGATTTTTCTATATAGGGCATTAGTAATGCTATTTCCCACTCAAAGGTGAAATCACTATAGTAAAGGCAATTAACTAATTAAGTGGAAATTGAGATGGAACAGAAATGGTGGCATGACGCGGTAGTCTACCAAATTTACCCGCGTAGTTTTTTAGACTCAAATAATGATGGTATCGGCGACCTAAATGGGATTATCAGTAAGCTCGATTACCTCAAGGAACTTGGCATCAATGTCATTTGGTTATCGCCTGTTTACCAATCTCCAATGGATGATAATGGTTACGACATCTCTGACTACCAAGCGATTGCTAAAGAATTTGGCAGCATGGAAGACATGCAACGCCTTATGGACGAAGCAAAAAAACGTGACATCAAGATTGTCATGGACTTAGTGGTAAACCACACGTCAGACGAACACCGTTGGTTCGAACAAGCTCGCTCTTCAAAAGATAACCCATATAGAGATTATTATATCTGGCGTGATGCAAAACCGGATGGGAGCGCACCAGACGACCAAGAGTCTATCTTCGGCGGTAGCGCTTGGCATTGGGATGAGCTAACACAACAATATTTCTTCCACCTATTTTCAAAACGTCAACCAGATTTAAATTGGGAAAACCCGAAGGTACAAGAAGAAGTTCATAATATGATGAACTGGTGGATTGACCTTGGCATCGGCGGCTTTCGATTAGATGTGATCGACCTTATCGGTAAAGAGATCGATAAAGGAATTACGGGCAACGGGCCAAGACTACACAAGCTATTGCAACAAATGAATCAGGCTACCTTTGGCAATAAAGATTTGTTAACAGTTGGAGAGACTTGGGGCGCAACACCAGAGATTGCTAAGCTATACAGCGGACAAGATAGAAATGAACTATCGATGGTATTCCAATTTGAACACATCACACTGACATGGGAAAACGGTGACAAATGGAATCCTATTCCGCTCGACCTTAGAGAATTCAAGAATGTTCTGACGAAATGGCAGCTAGAATTGGCAGATGGTGGCTGGAACTCTCTATTCTGGAATAACCACGACTTACCGCGCTTGGTGTCAAAATACGGTGATGACAAAAACTTCCGGATCGAGTCAGCAAAAATGCTCGCGACTTGTCTACACTTCTTGAAAGGCACACCCTATATCTACCAAGGTGAAGAAATTGGCATGACGAACGTTGCCTTCGACAGCTTGGATCAGTACAAGGATATTGAGACTCATAACTTCTACAAAGTAAAAACAGAGTCTGGTGTCACCCATGAACACATGATGGATGCCATTCACGAGAACAGCCGTGACAATGCCAGAACACCAATGCACTGGAACAATCAAGCTAACGCAGGGTTCTCTAACGGAACGCCGTGGATTGAGCTCAATCCAAACTACCCGGATATAAACGTCGAAAGTGCATTAGCCGATTCAGGTTCAATATTTTACCACTACAAGAAATTAATTGAGTTACGCAAAGCTCACCCAGCAATTGTCTACGGATCTTTCATTCCTGTTTTTGAAGAACACGATAAGGTTTTTGCCTACGTTCGTGAATTGGATGGTGAACAGCTTTTTATCGTATGTAACTTCTCAGGAGAGTCGTTAACTCTTGAAGTTCCTGAACAATATCGCACCCAAACGCCGACTTGCCTAATCAACAACTATGGTGAAGTTTCAAGTGTAGATACGCTATTACACTTAGCACCTTATGAATCTTTTGCTTTAAAACTATAGCCCTCTAAGCCCAACCCCCGCACAAAGGCAAGGTAATTCCTTGCCTTTTTTATTGTTCCTAATCAGTGGTTTTAACTCACACAGCATAAACCGACATACGCAACTCCCTCCTTAGCTAGCTATAGCTAAATGACCAGCAATTTGTTTGAGCCCACCCTCACATTTCTTTTCATGTTCAACATCACAAAAGCTTTCCATCTTCCTCTAAAACTCTAGCCTCACCTTAATGATATAGATTTTTACTATATCTTCTGTTTGTTTACCTATTTCTCAAGGCACAAGGAAACCGATAAAATCACTCCAAGATAATAAGAACTGATAGAAGTGATTATCGTTATGGATAACCTTCTGAATATGGAATGAAACTATGAAACCTCTATTGAAAACACTGTCTATTTGTACCCTTGCTGCTCTTTTTAATGCACCAGCTTTTGCTATGGAAGAAGGTGAAATTACTATCTGGATCAACGGCGATAAAAGTTATGCCGGTCTCGCTGAAATTGGTAAGCAATTTGAAGAAGATACGGGCGTTAAAATCAATGTTCAGTATCCAGATTCACTGGAAGCAAAATTCCAACAACACGCTGCGACAGGCGGCGGTCCAGATATCATCTTCTGGGCACATGACCGTTTTGGTGGTTACGCTGAATCAGGTTTACTTCACGAACTAAACCCAAGCAAAGAATTCAAAGAAAAGCTTGTCGACTTCAGCTGGGATGCGGTAACGGTGAACGGCAAAATTGTAGGGTACCCTCTAGCAATCGAAGCACCTTCTCTAATCTACAATAAAGATCTACTTCCAAACCCACCAAAAACATGGGAAGAACTTGCTGCTATTCAAAAAGAGATGGCTAAACAAGATAAAAAAGCCATTATGTGGGATGTGAAAAATGCTTACTTCACATGGCCAATGATCTCTGCCGGTGGTGCATTCGCTTTTGAGAAAACAGAAACAGGCTATAACGCAAAAAGCACTGGTGTTAACAACGAAGCAGGCGTTCACGGTCTTCAATTCTTAGTTGATATGGTAAACCAAGGGGTTGTTAACCCGAACATGGATTACTCAGTAGCTGAAGCTGAGTTCACCAATGGTAACGTTGCGATGACCATTAATGGCCCTTGGTCTTGGGGCAACCTAGATAAACTTGGCGTTAATTATGGTGTTGCAGAATTGCCGACATTAAATGGTGGTAAGGGTAACCCGTTTGTTGGAATCCTAAGTGCGGGCATCAATGCTGCAAGTCCGAATACTGATCTTGCTGTCGAATTCTTAGAAAACTACTTATTCCAAGACGATGCTTTGAAAACCATGAATGATGATAAGCCTCTTGGCGCCGTGACACTAAAATCATTCCAAAAGATCCTTGAGAGTGATGAACGCATCAAGTCAACTATGACGAACGCTGAAAACGGCGAAATCATGCCTAACATCCCTCAAATGACCGCTTACTGGTTCGCTGAGGGTGCTGCAATCGATAACGCAATGCAAGGTAAGCAAACGGTTAAAGAAGCACTAGACACAGCAGCTAAGCAAATTACCAAATAACCTTTCTTCTTATTAATATCCTATTGTCCTTTGGCACAGCGCATGCTGTGCCTTTTTTGTTTTGGAAGTCACCTCGTTATGCAAATCCCTACTCTTTATCTCAAAGGTACATTTAATGGTTGGGGCTTAGACACCCCACTTATCAAAGAGCAAGATGGCTCTTATAGAGCAAGCATATGCTTATCAACCGATCTCTATCGCTTCAAGATCTCTGATTCAGATGGAACGAAGCAATGGACACTTTCAGGACATGAAAGTGAAGCAACACTTTGCGAGTTCGAACAAGCAATCTCTCTTATCAATACACAAGGAATTGGCAATGACCTACTACTCTCTCCCACCGAGGCAGGTCAGTACTCCTTGAAAGTTGAATTCTCCTCGTCGACTCCAACCCTCACCATAAGCAAAGGTGAATACAACACTCAATCAACACCTCAACGAGAGCGCCTTGATACTAAGCTCATTGAGATTGAGGGCGTATTTCCTGACTGGAAGCACACTGAGTTTGCAATACCACATGAGCAACTATTCCAAGAGCTAGCCATCACAGAAAAACAGTCATTCCCGTTTGTATTCGGGGATAACGTCGATGGTTATTATCACGGTACTACCTATAACTATGTAAACAGTGGAAAATATCGCCACCACCAAGGTTGGATACTAGGCTCCTTCGCCAGCTATACCAACGGCAAGTTTAATAATAAGCTAGAAGCTCAATGTGCTCGCCTTATGCCTTATGGAATTGAGCATCATTACGACAATAGTCAGGAATCGCTAAGCCTTGTTCAAGGTTCGAGGCTTGTATCGCTCACGGTTTCGTCAAACAAACCAAGCATTTTAAGCCTAATTCCAGAGCTCAACATACCGACGGTTCACTCTACAGTTCATACCTCAAGATCAAATGTAGTCTTAGAGCTCAGCCCTCAAGTTTGCCCTGAAGGCAGCCCAAGATTTGTAGCAATCGCTAGCAACCATTCAATACATGCGAAAGAGGTCTCACTAGACGATCACCATGAACTACGCGATCTAGTTCAACTCTCAGAGGGTAATGTAAAACTGATGCTCTCAACGTCGAATAAACAAACAGACCTTATTGTCTATTTAGGCTTTGCTGACACGCTTGAATCCGCTAGTTTACTGGTAAATCAAGCTGTCAAAAATAACGAGCACGTTCTTCACCAGCAGCGAGTTTATGACTTCCTGACCAATAATTATTTGTGGACCAACGACCTGGAATACAACCGAGCGGTTATGTGGTCACGTCTTGCCAGTAGAGCCTTTGTTAACCATGAATTTGGGACCGGTATTTGGGCTGGGCTACCTTGGTTCAAAGACTGCTGGGGCCGCGATACGTTTATCGCTTTATCAGGAACAAGCTTGGTTAATGGCTTATTTAGCGAAGCCAAAGAGATAATTGAAAACTTTGCATCAATGCAGATGCTCGACGAAAACTCCGTGAATTTTGGCCGAATCCCCAATCGCGTGACAAGTAAAACGAACATCATTTACAACACTACTGATGGCACACCGTGGATGATTCGAGAAGCTCTCGAATACATCAACTATTCTGGTGATGTCGCGTTCGCTAAGGCTATTTACCCAACCCTGAAGCGTTTCATCACAGGTGTCGAAAAACACTACTTAAGTGAAGATAGCTTGATGGCACATCGCCACCCTGATACATGGATGGATGCAAAAATTGATGGGATGACACCTTGGTCTCCTCGCGGACCTAAAGCCAATGACATCCAAGCTTTATGGTTTGAAAGCTTAAACTGTGCCATTCAACTCGCAACTTTAGTGGGCGACTCCGAAGCAGAAAAGAGCTGGAAAATCCAAGCAGGAAAAGTGAAGGAAAACTTCGCAACCAAATTTTGGGATAATGTACATAATCGATTAGCCGACCATTTATCTGAAGGTGACGTTCCAGATTATAGCGTGCGTCCAAACCAGCTCATGACGATATCAATTCCTCAGAAAGTTGATCTTAATCAGAGTGAAAAAGAGCAATGCATCGTCAAGAATGCTATCGAAAATCTATTGTTCCCATGGGGGATCTGTTCATTACAACAAGAGCACGTTGATTTTCACCCATATCATGACAATCAAGCCACATACCATAAAGACGCGGCTTATCACAATGGTACGATCTGGGGGTGGAATGCAGGCTTTACCATCACTGCTCTCAACAAGTTTAAGAAGCAAGACCTCAGTTACCAACTATCTAAAAACTTGGCGAGACAAATCCTTAAACAAGGCTGTAGAGGAACAATGAGTGAGAATTTGGACGCCTACCAAGTCGATGACCGCAATCTTGTAGAATCAGGCACATTCGCTCAAGCTTGGTCTGTTTCCGAATATGCTCGTAACGCGCAACAGGACTATTTGGGGTACTGCCCACGCTTATTAGATAATGAGATACACCTAACACCCAACCTTCCAAGTTGTTGGCATAAATTAGTTGCTACGCTGCCTTTTGGGAAAGGAAATCAACTACGGTTAGCATTTGACTCTAAAAGTGGTATTTCTCACTACGAGATTCAGTCAAATTTAGAAGGTACAATGAGTTCCGACATAACATTAGTTCTTAAACTGTATATAGACCAAAAATCTGTGGCTGTTATCTCAACACCATTGACGGAGCAGTTGGAAATAATGATCGATAGTCTCCAAAGTCAGGTCACTGTAAGCAATAAACAGGCGCATATTGATATTCAACCTAAACAAAGTAATACCATCTTAAATGACTTAAAATTTGCTAAACCAGATTTTTCCAGGAAACACCGAAGCATGTTTAACAATGACTACTTGTTGAACAAACGGAATAAACAACAGCTATCAGTAGCAAAAGACTAATTTCATTGTTAGCAAGCCGATATAAAGAAAGCCTAATCCACTTATTACTCGAAAGAGAATGGAATTAGGCCTTCTTTTATTGTCCAAAAATAAAGTTGATGAAATCAGGGAATCGTAGAGACCAAGCCATTTCATTATGCTTGTGATCTTTACCTTCTTGATAAAACAGTGTCACGTTCCGTTTTTGAGCGAGTAACTTATTCATTTCCCGCGAACCACTTAGATATACATCCGCGAAATCCACTATTGTGCCTTCGCGAGCTTCATCCGTTCCCATATCCATATATATTTTTGTTGGATACCTAAAGTTCAACTCTTTCATATATTCGAAGTATGAGGTTTTATTGAACCAAAACGCTGGAGAGAATACCCCAAGTCCGCCAAAGGTATCCTGATATAGAGAACCTCCGTACAAACTGATTAATCCCCCCATGGAGCTACCAGCAAGATACGTAAACTCTCGGCTAGGCTTTGTTCTGTATGTTTGGTCTATATAAGGCTTCAATGTTCGACAGATGAAAGCCATGTAATCGTCACCTTCACCACCAAATTTAAGTAACTCATCACCCACGCCCATTTCTTTTATGTCTCGATGTGCTTTCCAAGGTGAATACTCGTTATAACGCCCCATCTTATTAAGCTCATCACTACTGTCGATTGCTACGACAATTAACCCAGATAATTTACCAAGTCTCTGCATCTCATCAAGGGCCGTTCGTGCATCCCAACACATCCCATATGTCGCTGTGGACTCTTCAAAGACATTCTGCCCATCGTGCATGTATAAGACCGGATAAGCTTGTTCTGATTGTCGGTAACCCGCAGGAAGATAAATACGAAGTGTGCGAGTTCGATTAAGTTGTGGGATTAGGAACTCATCAATAAGAATCAATTCAGATTGCATAACTACCTCTAAACCTGAAATATATGAATACATATAGAAAAAACGCCCCTTAAAGGAGCGTTCGATCTAAGCTACAAGGCTGCTAATTTATTAAGCTATTTTGCGTTGACAGCTCGTACAAAGGCTTCTTGTGCACCTTCAACATTGAGAGCTTTTGCTTCATCCAACAAACTTAAAGCTTTAGGTACATCACCAGATTTAACCGCATTTTGTATAGCAGATAAATAGAAGTCTTTTGTCTCTTGTTGTACGCGAATCTGTGTATCAGCTTTGTTAGTTGTCGCTACCACAGGAGTGGCAACAGCAGCCACTGGAACTACAGCAGCTTTAGCACGGTAAGGGCGAAGCTTTAGAGTTTCAACTTCTAATACTAGACGACCAACTAGTTGATTGGTGTATACAGGGTCAGTGACCATAGGCATCACTTCACCAAACTCTTTCGCACGAACTTTCGCAGGGTGATCAACTCTAATCGCTTTTCCTAGCTCATCAGCTGGTGTGTAAATAATAATGTAAGGTGTTTTACTTGCATCAACACGTAAGCGCTCAATGTAACTAGTGCGTGTAAACGCATCGGATGCCTGAACCTTAAAGTCTTCAAACTTCAATGTTTGTACTGGCTTAAAGTTCTCATCAAGAAGCATAGCTTCTGGAGCGAAAACAGAATCATCGATCATCAAACTAGAGAGCTTAACTAACATCTCACCAGAGCGATCGCTGAACTTGAACGCTGCAAAGTGGCTATTACCGGTCGTAAATGTACCGACAGGTGAACCCAGGTCGATATCAAATTTTAAATCTTCATTGTCATTTAATCGTGCGTATGGGAACTGAGAAAAATCGCTGCAACATACTTCTGCGTTGGTAGGGGCATCTAATTTAGTTTGAACTTGAGCATCTGAAGCACAACCGCTTAGCAAGGCACCTAGTACCACGGCTAACATAGAGCTTTTATTTGTCATTTTAATCTCTCTCACTATTGGTTGTTGTTTTGGGGAAAACGGAAAAAGGCAGCCAATTGGCTGCCTTATACTGTAAATGGTTTAGAACCAAATTTCAGTGTGCACACCGAATACAAATTGGTCTTTACCGTTTTCGATACCAATTTGCTTAGCACTTGCTTCGTCGTCAGCTTTAATGTAGCTGATGTAAGGTTTTACTTGTGGGCGACCAAAGTAGTCTGAGTTTGCTGTGAATGCTGTAGCAATTTCTAGGTTAAGAATATCACTTTCTACATCATCACCAGTGCGACCCCAGTAACCTTCATCACCTTCTTCGTGTGCGTAAGAAGCTGTCGCCTCTAAACGAATATTGTCGTTAAGCTTGTAAGAAGGACGAGCTGCAACAATATAACGTGTTAGGCCTTCAGCGCCCCAAAGTTCATCAAGAGCTGTGATATATGTCGCTTCTGTACCTAGTTGCCATCTTTCTGAGATATTTAGGACACCGTAAGAAGTCAAGAATAGAGACTCGGCATCATCATTACCGCCTGACCAGTTACCGAAGTTCACGCCACGGTTTTGCATTACACCTGTACCGTATGCAATCGCGTTTTGAGTCCAACCATCTAAGCCGTAGTAGCTAGTATTAAGAGTCACAGATGCACCGAAGCCGTCGTCATTTTCTCCGTCAAGAGCTTGTTGGCCGTATTTCAAATCAAAATCTAATGAACCGATACCTGCGTCAACACCGTAATAGTAAAGGTCAAGAGAAGAAAGTGTTGCACGGTCAGTACCATTATTGATGGAATCATTTGTATCAGCCATCGTGTATGCAATACCTGCAGTATTTCCGCCTAACTTAGTTTGGATACCAGCACCAACACCTGATGATTGTTTCCAGAACTCACCAGACAAGATACCTGCAGCACGATTTAGGTAACGTTGACCAGCCCAAATTGATGTGTCTTCTCCAAGAACGCCACCTAGTTCAACAAAGGCCTCTTTTACTTCAAACTGAGAGTCAGTATTCTGCTTCTGTCCACCTTCAGAAGAGTATGCGTAAGAGTTACCATTACCATATTCAGTACGTAGAACGTAGTCAGCCCAAACACCATTTTGGTATTCAGAGTGCTTCTTAATTACGAATTCAACTTGGTTAGTGCTCTTACCATGTGTACCCGCAGTTTTGTAATCTGGCTTGCCAAATTCAGTATCTACTGTTTTACCATCTACAACACGTACGTTAGAAGACATGTAACCGTGAACTTCCCAGCCATCAGCAATAACTTCCGTTGGGTTTTTAACCTCAACTTCCATTGCTTCATCACCACTTGTTACATCAAGAGCTACTTCTTCTGCATATACAGAACCAGCCATAAGTGCAGTAGTCACCGCAGCAGCAATCAAACTTACTTTTTTCATTCTTAACTCCATTAAGGACGATTTATTTTAGGTTTTTATATTTTTGCTCTCTTGCGGCAACCAAAGGCAGTAATGGTAGTCGTAAGATAGAGAGGTTTAGGGTTTCCCCTGATTCGTTTCAACGGGGTCAATATTAAGAGGGGATGACAAGTTTGACTTCCTCCGCCCCTAAGTTAATTAAGGGGGACTAGAGGGGAGTAGAAAATATACAGAATGGTGTTTTAAAGAGGTAGATCACTTAATATAGGAGGAGTAGACAGCACACAGATCTAATTATTCAACATAAGTGAGATCTAGCTCAAATATATAATTTGAACTTCATCGATGAATTATTTTTTTACCGTAATTAATCTGTGAAGTTGCTTGACCTTACTGTGACAAAGCCTTTTACTAATAGTTCACTGATGTTGATAAACGAACAAGAAATCAAGCAATGACTAGAACGCTCGCTCGCCCTTATCCGCTAGGCGCAACGCTAGGTAACACTGGCTGCAACTTCTCTATTTATTCTCCTGACTGTAAATCTCTTTCACTCGCTCTTTTTGACGAGAACGACGAATTCACCACTTATAAATTGGAAAATGAATACGCTGATATCAGATATGTCTTTATTGATGGTATTAAAGCGGGGCAAAAATACGGCTTCATTGCCGAAACGGACAATGGCCCTATCCTGCTTTCAGACCCGTATGCCAAAGCAATAAGCGAACTGCTCGATTACGTCACACCATATACCAATGAAAAAAGCTTTGCTATGGCGAAATGTGTCGTTGTTGATGACACCTTCGATTGGCAAGATGTAGAAAAGCCACGCATTAGCCGCGAAGATACCGTTCTTTTTGAAACGCATGTAAAAGGTCTATCTCAACTGCACCCAGAAGTGGCTGCCAATACTAAAGGACGCTACTTAGGGTTAGTGAGCCCTGAAATGCTTGCGTTCTACAAACAGCAAAATATCAACTCTCTACAGCTTTTGCCCATTGCCGCATGTATGCATGAGCCTCATCTCTTGGACATGGATAAAGTGAACTATTGGGGTTACAACCCATATTTGTTCATGGTGCCAGACCCTCGCTACGCAGAAAAAGACGCTGTTAATGAACTCAAAACTGCAATTCGTGAGCTGCATCGCAATGGCATCGAAGTCATTCTAGATGTCGTGTACAACCACACAGCAGAAGGTGGGGAAGGCGGAACCACCTTCAACCTAAAAGCACTCGATAGCCGCTACTACATTAAACATGGCTGCCATTATGCGAATTTCACGGGTTGTGGAAACACAGTAGATCTCACCCACCAGCCCGCACTCAACTTAGTGATGGATACGCTTCGTTACTGGGTGAGTGAATTCAAAGTCGACGGCTTCCGTTTTGATTTGGCCGCGACGCTGGGACGTGAAGGCGATAATTACAACCCTGAAGCTGCTTTTTTCAAAGCCGTTGCTCAAGATCCTGTGCTCAAAGAGACCAAGTTGATTGCAGAACCGTGGGATATTGGCCCTAACGGTTATCAAGTAGGTAACTTTCCACTAGGCTGGAATGAATGTAACGACAAACTGCGTGATATCACACGTAGCTTCTGGCGCGGTGATCAAGGCTATCTAAAAGAGTTTGCGACGCGCTTAATGGGATCTCGCGATATCTACAGCGCAGCACACTGGCCATACAGACTAACCGTAAACTACATCACGTATCACGACGGCTTCACAATGCAGGACCTTGTCTCTTACAAACACAAGCACAATGAAGATAACGGCGAGAACAACCGAGATGGACACGGTGATAACCGCTCTGATAACTACGGTGTTGAAGGGGAAACCGAAAACCTATTGGTTGTTGCCACACGCGAAAAACAGAAACGTAACTTCATGGCGAGTCTGTTGTTTGCCTTTGGCATTCCACATATTCTGACAGCTGATGTGTTATCTCACACTCAAAAAGGCAACAACAACGCTTACTGTCAAGATAGTGTAACTAGCTGGATTAACTGGGAAGATTCTGAGCGAAAAACTTATTTCAAGACTTGGTTAGCTGAAATGATCTCTGCACGTCAACAATATATGGTGCCTTTTATTAAGGCGTTCAGCGGAGAAAAACGCAACTCGAACCGCATCTTCTGGAGCCGTGTCGATGGCACACTCATGGAGCATGATGATTGGAATCGTTTAAGCTCTGTTGCGCTGCACTTAGGTATTGGCAAAGACGGTGACGAATTGATTTATTTGATAAACCAAACCAACGCACCCGCTCGATTCTCGTTACCGACTGATCGCGACCAAAACTGGGTCACCATTTGTGATACCAACTTACGAAATGTAAAACCAGGTCATGCAGAAGGTGAAATGCTGCTATCGCCGACTTCGATGGCAATTTTGCACTACTCGCCAGATAACACTGATTTGATTGAAGTAAAAGCTAAGCTAGCTTAATAAAACGCCAAAAAACCATAAAAGCCAGTTATATTTATAGCTGGTTTTTTTATTAGCTGAATATCACATAAATCATTCTTTTATATGGAATCATTTGCATTGATGTGATGGATGAAACTGTTTAGTATTGCCGTACTATAAAAATGAATCTATAACGTCTTGGATATCATGGCTTTACCTAAAACACTTATTCGGCTTTTCAAACCATACATACTCTTACTAACCGGAGGAATGCTTTATTTAGCTATCGCTCAACTAGAGAAAGTTGAAACTACAGCAACTAACCAATCATCATCAAATATTCGTATCGCTAGTTCCACTATTCGCTCAAATATCGAAGCCGTTTTCGGCAAGCTTTACTTTCTTGAGACCAGTTTAGGCTTACCTAAGGCATCCAGCTTTGATGACAAAAAATTTCGCGAAATCAGTGATAATATCCTAAAAAGAACACCCAATTTCTCAGATATCGTTCGATACAAACCGCAATCTCAAAATTATATTTCCACTCGAGGTCTTCCACTTTCGAGCGAACAAATCGCCGTAATACAATGGCATTCAATAGACAACGTCGTTGAGGATTTCTACATTTCTTCCGTTTATCAAAAGCCTGATGGGCGTTGGGTATTTGCGGTAAAACACACGGTAGAAAGATTGAACGAGGAAATATGGATTGAATTTGACTTGTTGCACACCACGCAGGGTTTAAGAGATTTAAAAACGCTTAATAATGGCTATGTATTTGTTGTAGACAGAGCAACAGAGCGACTGGTATTCCACCCGGATCCACAGCGTATCGGTTCTAAATCCATCAGCTTCCATGCAGGGATCAGCCACCAACTCTCACAAGGTGAAACCGTTGGTAAGCACGAATATTACTATCAAGATAACTTCAAAATATCGGTATTTGACGCAGACAACAGCTTAAATTGGGTGTTCATTGCGGGCACTGACCGCCATGACATCTTAACCAGCTCACATCAATTTACGTTGACGGGCTTAGTACTGGGCTCACTCCTGCTATTGTGGATTGGTGCCAACTATCTGGCTTATCGTTTGAACGTGTCCTTGTCGCAACTGAATAAAGTCGATGACCTTGTAAGCTTTAAGCGAGAGTTAAAATCCATACTGGATAGTTTCACCTACCAAAAAGGCATTCAATTCTGTCTCTATCAGCTTGAGAACCACGCATTCAGTACCATCGACTATCACGGAAACAAATCCACGGTACATTGTGACAAAGCCCTTGCAGAGCGATTTACACCGGACACTATGGCTTACCGAAGTGGTAAGTACGCCGATCCACTGGCGTGTAAACTCAAAATACACCAACGTCATTACTGTATTCCTTTGCACTCTCGTCAGCAGTTGATCGCAGTGTTGTACGTAAACGTAAACTTACCGATCAGCCAGAGTATTCTACGAATGATCCGTGATTACACTGAAGTCTCTTTGTCTAACTTACTGCTTCAACATCAATTGAGCAGCAAAGATCTGATGACGCAGTTAGACAATAAGAGCAGTTTCAGCATCGCCATCGAAAACTACGTGAGCGAGCCCGATACCTATGTCGCTCTGCTTGATATCGATAACTTCGACCACGTAAACCGAGCCTACGGTGAAGCGGTTGGCGACAAGATGATCAAGCTGACTGCAGAATCGATACGCAGTTACTTCCCCAAGCCAAAGGGACTTTGCTTGGCTCGTGTTGGAGGAAAGGAGTTCGCAGTATTATTCAAAGCCAATGATGTGAAAGATGCCAAATTCCAGCTAGACCAGTGCAGAGTCGCAATCGCGGAGAAAACCATCGTCACTCCAGATATCACCTTATCGCTAGGGGTTAGCGTGGGATACTCGCAAATAGAGGGTGAAACAGACTCAGCTTTAGCGCTGGCGGAACAAGCGAAACTTATCGCGCAACAACTTGGTAAGAACCGAGTGGAAGGCCATATCAGAGCCGTTGCAAAAGCATCGTAAACCTATACTTACATTTCTGTAGCCACTACAAAGCACCTAGGATTCATACCCTAGGTGCTTTTGTTTTTATGGAAAGTCATTACAATGCGCGTTCAACACGACAATACCCCTTTTCTAACGACACGAGCCTTATGAAGCTAAGTAACCGACTGCAAACTCTCCATTCCCTTGTCAGCAATGACTACCAACATATTTGGGACTGTTGTTGTGATCACGGCTTCTTGGGTGTTCAACTGTTGTCGGATAACAAAGCACCTCAGCTTCACTTTGTCGATATTGTCCCGTCTCTTATGAGCGATTTGGAAAGCAAACTTACGCGTTACTTTCCGCAAGGTGCAATAGCAGAACAGAAAGTGACTAGCCAATGGCAAGTCTACTGTATGGATGTCGCCGCTATCCCGCTTGAGAAACATACTGGCAAACACCTGGTGATTATTGCGGGCGTCGGTGGCGATCTTACTCAAAAGCTCGTAGATGATATTCATCGCCAACACCCAGACAAAGCGATCGATTTCTTGCTTTGTCCTGTGCATCAGCAATTCGAGTTGAGAAGCCATTTAAAGGCGATCCATTTTGGTCTTATTGATGAAGTGTTGATTGAAGAGAACCGTCGTTACTACGAGATTTTATTGGTGAGTAATAGTCGCGGTGATTCAGAAAAGAGCCAAACCGTTAGCGAGATATCAAACGTCGGTGACAAGATCTGGACACCAAGTTGTGATGAACAAGTGAAGGTATCACAGCAATACAAAGCCAAAACATTGCAGCACTACTTACGTATCCATCAAGGACAAGAGAAGCAAGGCAAACCTAGCCAAGTAAAGCATATTATTGATGCTTACCAGGCGGTTAAGCCATAGTAAGTACTAACTTAATGGTTTGAATATTAAGAAAGTCAAATTAATAAAAAAGCCGATAGTTCAATGAGCTATCGGCTTTATTAATGCTATCGATTCAGTTTTAGCTTACTGTTCTTGTTTCTTATAAGCCACATCAGGCTCGTCAACTGTCTCTACCTCAGAAGGCTTATCAACCCCATAAACCGTGTCAAGGTAGACGTCTTTCTCTTTCCACGTGCTGTTCAACCAATTGTGGAAGCGACGTTTAAAAGCCTTATCTTCAAAGTAATTACCGTTCACGTTCTCATCCATTGGATGCAATTTAATACGCACAACGACCTTAGTCATTTTGCCCTTCAGCATATCTTCAAACGGAGAGGTTTGGTTTTCAGGGTAAGCTAAGGTCACATCCACGATGCCATCCAAAATTGGGCCCATTGCAGATAAAGCAAATGCCACGCCCCCAGTTTTCGGCTTCAATAAGTGGCGATAAGGGGTCTTTGCTGACGCCAGTTTCTCGTGGTTTGCACGAGTCCCCTCAACAAAATTAACCAATGTTGTCGGTGCTAATTTGAACTTAGTACACGCTTTATTGATTGCATTAAAATCATCATTACGGCGTTCTGGGTTGCGTAATAGGAACTCACGAGAGTGGCGTCTCATGAATGGCATATCTAAGCCCCAGCAGGCCAAGCCAACAAATGGTACGTACAACAATTCATGTTTCAAGAAGTACTTCGTCATCGGCATTTTGTCTTTTAGGATTGAAGACAAAATCACAATATCTGCCCAGCTTAGGTGGTTAGACATCATCAAATACCACTGCTTGGTCGAAATATCTTCCCCCCCTTCCACTTGCCATTCGATATCGTTATTGGCGTTCAACATCCATAAATTAAGAGAAGCCCAACACCAGAATGTGAAGTTAGCTAAGCGAGTGCATGATTTTTGAACGACAGAAATTGGCAAAATAAGTTTGATTAGGGCAAACAGGCTCACAGCCAATGCGGTGAATGCAGTATTAATGGTCACGAACAATACGTTCAAGGCCATACGAAGATTATCAAGCATAAAACACAGTTATATTGAGAACGAAAGCCGCCATTATACGCATCTATAAATTATTCTCTTCAGTAATTGATTGAATATCCTAGGGGTCAAACCACTCAACCTATGTTAACGATGTTCAACCAGCTAAAGTCTATTAAAACGAAACCAAAAACACATGTACGAGTCATTTGGACTCAAATAGTATATTGTCTTTTTGACAATATTCGACCCAATAATTAACCTTCAATCAGTATTGATAAGCATTCTCATTATTGGCGTGGTACATGCAACTCTAAAGTGTAAATAGTTGAGTATCCTTAATGAGATAACTTCTCTTCTTAAAGGTGGATGATATGACAGATATTCCTCATGGTTTAGTTACAGGCAAAGTCCTAAACAAAACAGAATGGACAGATCAATTGTTCTCACTCCAGGTTAGTGCACCTGTCTCTTCTTATCAGGCAGGTCAGTTTACTAAGCTTGGCTTGCTCAATAACGAAGGTGAGTTTGTGAGACGCGCTTATTCTATGGTGAATGCACCAGAGCATGAGCAAGGACATCAGCATCTAGAGTTTTTGATTATTAAGGATCAGAACGGTCAGCTCTCGCCTCAACTTCACGAATTGCAAGCTGGTGATGACATCTTTGTCGGGAAAGACCCAAGTGGCTTTATGACATTAGATGAGATCCCAGAGATCGCCGACGATCTATGGATGCTTTCAACCGGAACCGCGGTAGGCCCATTTATCTCAATACTTGAGAGCATGCAGATACAGCAAAATGAGTTGGCTTCAGACAAAGCCTCTTCATTCAAGAATCTGGTTCTAGTGCATGCTGTAAGAACAGAGCAAGACCTGACTTATCGAGATCGTATCACTCAACTCGTTAATCACTTTCAAGGGAGACTTAAATATGTGCCAATTATTTCTAGAGAATCAGTTACCGGAACTTTGCGCGGACGAATCCCAAATTTGTTACTTGGAGGCGACCTCGAGCAAGCCGCGTCTGTCGCTTTCAATCAAACCCGCAGTTTTTTCTACCTTTGCGGCAATCCGCAAATGGTTCGTGACACAAGCGAAGCGCTAACTAGCTTAGGTTTCGAAAAGCACTTACGCAGAAAACCCGGTCAATTCAGCAGTGAGAACTACTGGTAAATAACAACCGCCACTCGTTAGACAGAAGCACAACTTTCAAAGAACAGTTAGAGAAGAGGTTTTATATGAGTCATTTACGTATTCCGTCACACTGGAAAATTCAACGTTCCACACCCGAAAGTAAGATTCATTCAATATTGATGAACTTATAAGCAAGCAACCTCGTAATGTGATTTTTAATGTTCAATAAGTGAAGACAAAAGATCAAATAACCATAGCAATTACAATGACTAATGGTGATAGACAAGAGAAAAAAACTCTAGCACACTGAACAGAGTTGTAGGGCATGTTGACCTATCGAGCTGATTTTTGCAGCCGTTTGTGGGTTATTTATACAAGGCAGAGAATTCGACGTGTAGCTCGCCTACATGAGAATTCGATAACGCTGTAGAAAGGAACCACAAACACTGCCCGAAGGGTTCGGCTAAAATCGTTTTACTCTTTGTTGAGAGGGTTTTGCTTAGAATGACTAGGCGGCAAACCTCTCGTCGCGATTAAAACGATTTTATCTCGAACAAAACTTAACCGCGAAAGGTCAACATGCCCTTGTTTTAATCCCGTTTCAGAGAATGAATTAGTGGGTTATTTATATTTTAGGTAAGAGAGGAAGCCATGCTCAACATTGCTTTTTTTAGCTCAAAATCATACGACGAAAAATCATTCGAACTGGCAAAAGGCGAACTCAACGCTGAGTTTCATTTTCACGATTTTCGACTCACCACAACAACAGCAAAAATGGCGCACGACAACGAAGTGGTTTGTGCGTTTGTAAACGATGACCTATCGCGAGACGCGTTAGAGATTCTTGCTCAAGGCGGCACCAAGTTAATCGCGATGCGCTGTGCGGGCTTTGACAAGGTCGACCTAGACGCAGCCAAAGAGTTTGGCTTGCAAGTGGTACGCGTTCCTGCTTATTCACCAGAGTCAGTAGCAGAACATACGGTCGGCATGATGATGTGTTTAAACCGCAAGCTGCACAAAGCGTATCAGCGTACTCGTGATGCAAACTTCTCTCTTGAGGGCTTGGTAGGCTTCAACTTCCACGGTAAAACTGTAGGTGTGATAGGCTCTGGAAAAATTGGCCTAGCGACCATGCGTATTCTGAAAGGTTTAGGCATGAACATCCTATGCTACGACCCATATCCGAATCCGTTGGCTGTCGAACTTGGGGCTAAATATGTTGAACTAGACGAGCTTTACCAAGAGTCTGATGTTATTTCTCTACACTGCCCAATGAGCAAAGAAAACTACCATTTATTGGATGCGACTGCATTTGATAAAATGAAAGATGGCGTGATGATAGTCAACACAAGTCGTGGTGAATTGTTAGATTCAACAGCTGCAATCGAAGCGCTTAAACAGAGCAAGATTGGCGCGCTTGGCCTCGATGTTTACGACAACGAAAAAGAGTTGTTCTTCCAAGACAAATCGAACGATGTCATTGTGGATGATGTATTCCGCCGCCTGTCTGCTTGTCACAATGTATTGTTCACAGGTCACCAAGCTTTCTTGACCAAAGATGCTCTGTTCAACATCGCCAATACAACGCTCACCAGTGTTGATGCCTTCTTTGCTGGCAACACCAGCGGTAACGAACTCGTTTAATCGCTAATTGAGTTAATAGCAGACTGAGTTAAAAACAAACTAGGTCTACAAATACAAAGCCACGCTATTCTGAAGTGAACAGCGTGGCTTTGTCGTTTATCCAGTATCCTAAAAACGTTCCTAGACGCAGAAATGACAATCTTCGGTGTCTAAACCATACACGCCTTTTCGAATGGCAAGGTGCTCTTCACCCGCTTTAATGCCCATCTCATAACCTGCATTAAGAGTACTTTGATCCATAGTTAAACGCTTTACTGCGAACGCTTCTGGCGGCGCTATCACTTTAATGGTCGCATCTTTGGGTGGGTTACGAATGAACTCCAGAGACTGGTTGTAGTTTTCAGCACGTACCGCCATCGACTCAGCAATATTCGGGAATTTCTTTAATAGTTTCTTCAGCATCCATTGGTGCTTTTGAGGCTTCATTCGGTAGCTCAATGGGTGAGACAGAATCACGGTAATATCGCGTGCGCCACGGCGATATGCTTCACGAACCGGAATTGAATCCGCGACACCACCATCGGTATAACAGCCACCAGAGAAGCACGGTGTTTCGCGGTAAGCGATAGGTAAAGCGGTGGTCGCTTCCACCACGTTAGAAAGGTTTTCTGGCTTAATATGGTAGTAGTCTGCACTGCCCGTATCGACATTTGTGACAGCAGCAATGAGTGGGATACTTGAAAACAACTCACCACAATCGAGCGGATAACGTTGATTGGATTCGTTCCATAACCATTTAACATCTACCAAGTTACCGCCTTTGGCAAAGCGAGCAGGATTAAAGAAAGTTTTATCCGTCGCCATCGTGGTGATCACATCATAACTGCGTTTTGGTGCATGAGATAAGTAGCCAACCAGATTCGACACACCTGCAGATACGCCGATGGCAAAATCATAAGGACGGAAATCGTCTTGCATGAAGGCGTCTAAAACTCCGGCAGCAAAAATACCTCTCATTGCTCCACCTTCAACGATTAATGCGCTCTTATTCATCTCAAACTCTTCTACTTTATAAACTGATAGTCGTAGAATAATCCCATCACTCTTACAAAGATAATGGGATAGATTTATCAATTCGATAGGTAAAAACTATCAATGTGGATTATTAAATTTTTCAATGATTTAGGGTTGCTTAATAAACGGCGAGATCAAAAAAGGCCGTTGAGTGATTCACTCAACGGCCTTTAAATTAACGAATCAAGATGATTGATTACGACTTAAATTCGCTCACATCGATCTCAAGCAGTTTACCAATGCCTTCACCGTATGCAGGGTCGGCTTTGTAACAGTGTCTTAGGTGACGCAATTGAATCTCTTTTGGTACGCCGCCTAGGTTACGAGCAGTGTTATCAAACAGAATCGCTTGCTTCTCTGGTGTCATTAGGCGGAACAAGTCACCCGGTTGCGAGAAGTAATCTTCATCTTCGCGGTGATCCCAGTGTGCTGCTGCGCCATCTAGGTTCAGTGCTGGCTCAGCAAAATCTGGCTGCTCTGCCCACTGACCTTCGTTGTTTGGCTCATAACCTAATGTGCCACCGAAGTTACCATCGACACGCATCGCGCCATCACGGTGGTAGCTGTGTACTGGGCAACGAGGAGCGTTCACTGGAATGTGCTGATGGTTAACACCCAAACGGTAACGTTGTGCATCACCGTAAGCAAACAGACGACCTTGCAGCATCTTGTCTGGCGAGAAGCTGATACCTGGAACTACGTTCGCTGGGTTGAATGCTGACTGCTCTACTTCTGCGAAGAAGTTTTGCGGGTTACGATTTAGCTCAAATTCGCCCACTTCGATCAACGGGTAATCTGCATGAGGCCAGATCTTAGTCAAATCGAACGGGTTGTATGGAACCTTCGCTGCATCCGCTTCTGGCATCACTTGTACTTTCAACGTCCATTTCGGGAAATCTTGGTTATCGATGCTGTCTAGCAAATCACGTTGGTGGCTTTCGCGATCATCACCGATCACTTGTGCCGCTTCTGCATCAGAAAGGTTCTTAATACCTTGCTGAGATTTGAAGTGGAATTTCACCCAGAAACGTTCGTTATCAGCGTTGATGAAGCTGAACGTGTGGCTACCAAAGCCGTGCATGTGACGGTAAGTCGCAGGGATACCACGGTCACTCATTACGATAGTAATTTGGTGCAGAGCTTCCGGCAAAGAAGTCCAGAAATCCCAGTTGTTTTTCGCGCTACGCATGTTGGTGCGTGGGTCACGTTTCACCGCGTGGTTTAAGTCAGGGAACTTAAGAGGATCACGAAGGAAGAATACTGGCGTGTTGTTGCCCACCATATCCCAGTTGCCTTCTTCAGTATAAAACTTCAATGCAAAGCCACGAATATCACGTTCAGCATCGGCAGCACCGCGCTCACCCGCCACTGTTGTGAAACGTGCAAACAAGTCGGTTTTTTTACCTATTTCAGAGAACAATTTTGCCTTGGTGTATTTTGTGATGTCGTGTGTAACGGTAAATGTGCCGTAAGCACCTGAGCCTTTCGCGTGCATACGACGCTCTGGAATCACTTCACGATCAAAATGGGCCAATTTCTCCAAAAACCAAACGTCTTGAAGAAGTTGTGGACCACGTTTGCCCGCCGTTTGAACATTCTGGTTATGAGCAACAGGACAACCTGCTGCTGTAGTTAGTTTTTTACTCATGATCGATTCCTTAGAGGGTAAATGTGCACAATCGTTGTGACACCGTAAATTTAAGTAGACCCAGCATTTAAACCATTGAATTAGTGTGGATAAAGAATAGGTCGGCATTAAAAATAAACATAATCGTTTCTATTTATCTTTGTTATAGATAAAACCTATCAAGTTGACTGTTCATTTCTTCACACGAGACTGAACAACAACATCCCCGCCAAAGTTGGCATAATCCCATAAGAAAGACCATGATATCAGTTTGCGATCAAATTTCACTACTTGCATATTGAAATCATAGTTTGAGGGCATCGTTCAAAACTTTGGGCTTAGCAGAGTGGCGTTGAATTAATCGATGATGATATAGTCCACGAAAATCAAATACTTTGGACACGACCATGCATTCTAGCGACATCATCAAACTGGCAAATTTAGGCGTTAATATCGAAATTTCAAAAGACTCTTCATTGCATCCTTCTGATGCGTTGGAAGTGGTAAAGATTGTTGCTGAAATCGGTAGCCAAATCGTCATCAAGAAAAAATACCACACGGACTACCTGATTCAGATGGCTGAAGTGGGCCGTGATCATGTGACGATCGCAGTTTAAACACTGTAGCTATTGCGAAATTGACATAACTTCTGCTGCTTTAAATAGCTTAAAGTGCCGAGTTGATATAAAAATGCAGCATATTGGGGGCAATATGCTGCATTTTCTCTTTTCGTTAGGAGCATTGAGAACGCAAAGAGAAACGGGTTAATCATTCTAAGTAGAGCTAGTGGTCAAACAACATCGGAACACCCGTTTGCACACAAACATCATTCAGTCGTTTTTGTGCCGTAAGTATATTCTCTTTCCAACGTTCATCTTGAGCCCACATCTCAATCACGAGTGGTACGACGCACTCAGTCTCTTTCAACGTTTCAAAAATGGCATTAAAGTCGACTTCACCATCACCAATCACTAAGTCTCGAAATTGACCTTTGTATTCGTCAGTCACTTTATAAGTGTCTTTGAGGTGGATCTGAGTGATATGAGGCTTGCTCAACTTTAGTTCCGTCACTATGTCGTAATTCCAACCGGAGATATTACCCACATCTGGATACGCCGTGAAATACGGTGAATTGACTTCACGACTCAGCACTTCAAACTTGCTCAAAGAGTTCAAGTAATCGGTATCCATGATCTCCACAGCGAGCATAACGCCCGACCTTTCCGCCAACTGCGCAGAAAGCTTCATGCCTTCAATGAACCTCTGGTGAGTCACCTTATCCGCAGGCTCGTAGTAAACGTCATACCCAGCCAATTGGATGGTACGAATACCCAATTTGTAAGCGAGTGAGATCGCTTTTTCCATATGGATAGCCGCTTGTTCACGAATCACCGGATCTGCAGATCCAAATGGGAACTTGCGATGCGCGCTTAAACACATGGATTGCAGCGGTACACCATGCTTTTCACACAGGCGACGTAAGACATACACTTCATCGTCATTCCAATCCAAACGGCTACGGCGCTCGTCTGATTCATCTACCGATATCTCAAGAAAATCAAAGCCGAGCTCTTTGGTTGTTGCCAGTTTGTCTTCCCAGCTGAGTTCGTTAGGTAGGGCCTTCTCATAAAGCCCTACCCGGTGGCGTAATAAGTTTTGGTACATAACGCCTCCTAATTCCAGTAACGGTCGATCTGAGCTTTTAGTGCTTCTGCTGTTTCTTTACCTTTTTCACCCGCAAGTGCGCGACCTGCAATAAAGGTTTTCGCTTTAATGCCTTCAAATAGGTAAAGGTCTTCAGGCACGATGCCACCTGTGATAGAAAGCTCGATGCCCATTTCAGACAATGCACGCATCTTCACAAGATCTTCTTCAGTCCAGCCCACACCAGCTAATTCAGCGTCACGAGAACGGTGATAGATAGCTTGAGAGATACCTAGGTCGACCCAAGATTGAGCATCGTCCATTGTCCAATTGCCGTAAATTTCGATTTGTATTTCACCGTTAAATTCGTCAGCGACTTTCTTACACGCACCAATGGTTGCGATGTGTGCAGCCGCAGAAACGGTTATCCAATCAGCACCCGCTTCGAATGCCATTCGAGCCAAAATTGCGCCGCCATCGGTGGTTTTCATATCGCACACAAGGATATGGTCTGGGTGGTTTTTACGAAGGGTAGAAACCGCTGTCATCCCTTCAGCAAAAGCCAAAATAGTGCCCACTTCAATCACATCAACAAAGCTTTCAACGTTGTTTGCCACTTCAATTGCGGCAGGAAGATTTGTTTGGTCTAGGGCGATCTGAATCATTGGTTTAGTCATGTTGTTATCCTTTAATTTGTTCACGTATTAGACGGGCTAAGCCATCATGGTTGTTATCTGTTGAGCACACGCGTTGAACGTGTGATTTGACGATGTCATCAGCATTGAGCATCGCTACACCGAATCCGGCGTACTTAATCATGGATATGTCGTTGTGGTTATCACCGACGGCAATGACGTCATCGGCGTGATAACCCAGTTCTGCGATGTATTCAGCAAGGCGTAGGCCCTTACTGTTACCTTTTGCAGCAAAGTCGATTCGGTTTGACCAAGAACGCTCACCGTTGAAGTTCTCTCCTATCCATGGGTGTTGCATTAAACGGTCGACGGAATCTTGGCTCCCCTCTACCACAAACTTCCAAACGTGTTCAGCTTGTTGAGCTGTTTCTATGAATGATTCCACTTGGTAAATTTGTGGGCGATGTTGCTCTGGTGCCGTTTCAGCCCAGCTTTCCAATGCCAACATGTAGGCAAATGGGTTGTACTGTGAGTACGTCATGGCATGAGTTATATACATCACCATCTTGAGCTGAAACTCGTCAGCCATGTTAATGAAAGTAAGTGCCTTATCTTTCTCTATGGCGTTTTGAGTCAATACCGTTTCAGTTTGATAGTCATAAACATAAGTGCCGTTACAGCAGATGATTGGAGTATCTAGCCCCAATTCGTAATAGTAAGGTCGTGCTGCTGTGTGGTGTCGGCCAGTAACAATCATGACGTGACAACTTTGTTTGGCTTCTTGAATCGCCTTTTTTACTTCTGGATGAATCGTGTGATCATCCTTTAACACGGTTCCATCGAGATCTAACGCCAGCACTTTATACATAGAGTCCTCTACTTATTCCCTGAAGTCGGGCCTAATCAATATTGAAGCTACTTCGAATAGAAACGACTTACTTAAACGAAATCCGATTTACTGTTGGCCGTAATAAGCATTTTCACCGTGCTTACGTAAGTAGTGTTTGTCGGATAGTTCTGGCTGAATTTTGATGCCGCTATTCAAGGTGCGCGTTGCCAACGCCATTGCCGACACTTCTTCTAATACCACCGCGTTATGAACGGCGTCGTTGGCATCTTTGCCCCAAGAGAACGGCGCATGTCCTGCAACAATCACACTTGGAACGGCCATTGGATCGATTCGACGTTGCTTGAACTCTTCAATAATCACCAAGCCAGTATTTTTCTCGTACTCTTCAGAAATTTCAGAGTGAGACAATCGACGTGTACATGGGATGTCACCGTAGAAATAATCAGCGTGAGTGGTGCCTAAGGCTGGGATGTCGATACCCGCTTGTGCCCAAATGGTGGCACTGCGTGAATGCGTGTGAACAATGCCACTCACTTCAGGGAAAGCTTTATAGAGCTCTAAGTGCGTTGCGGTATCGCTTGAAGGATTGAGTTTCCCTTCAACAACCTTGCCTTCGAGATCGACGACCACCATGTCTTCAGCCGTCATATCACTGTATTCGACACCTGATGGTTTAATCGCTATCACTCCGTTAACACGGTCAAACTCAGAGACATTACCCCAAGTAAATGTCACCAAACCGTATTTCGGAAGTTGCAAATTGGCTTCTAAAACACGTTGTTTCAATTGGCTATATTTAGACATCGTTGCCTCCTTACGCCGCTTCCGCTTGAAGCAATGCAGCATCAATTAAACGCGCCACTTCTTCTGGGCTTTTGCACGCGCGAAGTTTTGAGAAGTCTTCATCGAATTCAATCAAGTTCGCCACTTGCATGGTGCCTTCGATGTGCTCTTCTGAGTCCTTACCCGCTAGTGTTATCAGCACATCTACAGGCTCATCAACACCTTCAAACGTAATTGGCGTTTCAAGCACGGTTAGCGCAAACCCAGTACGAATAACACCGTCTTCAGGGCGGCAATGTGGCAGTGCGAACGCATCGTGAATAC
The DNA here is from genome assembly GCF_041474215.1 of Vibrio sp. 10N.222.52.C12. Classification (NCBI taxonomy): domain Bacteria; kingdom Pseudomonadati; phylum Pseudomonadota; class Gammaproteobacteria; order Vibrionales; family Vibrionaceae; genus Vibrio; species Vibrio sp. 10N.222.52.C12. The sequence continues at coordinate 61,031 of NZ_JBFRTR010000029.1, read as the reverse complement.
AGATATAAGGGCCTTCTTCACCAATCGCTTTGGTAATCGCGTCGTAGTAACGCTCTTCTGCAATACCCGCTTTCACCAATGCATCAGTCCCAAGCTTGATCGCCGCTTTCCAGTCAGCTGCTTTTGCGTTCAGTAGGATAGAGTTATTCTTGATAAGAGATTCTTTTAAGTTCATGTTATTGCTCACTTATATAATTGTTTTTATTGGCTCAGCAGTGCGAGACCACTGAGCCGTTTATCATTATTTGTGGAAGTTGTTCTCAATGATGGAAACCAGTTCGTCGCCGAAAGTTTTCACCATGATCATGTTCTTAACCGCTAATTGTTGCTTACCTTCCGGCAGGCCAGTGATCTTCGCTGCAAGCGCAACCGACGTAACGATGATGTCGAATGAACCAAGGTGCGATTTGTAATCAGTAATGGCGCTGTTAAAGGTCGAGCTTGGGATGCCTTTCTTGTCCAAGTACTCTTTGATTTTCTTAGAACACATCATTGACGAACCTTGACCTGAACCACAGCACACTAAGACACGAACCGGTTTCTGGTCAGCGGCAGGTGAGGTTCGAGTTTCTGACGTTGCAGAACCTGACGTCGTAGAAGCTGCCGTTGTTGAAGCAGATGGTGCTTCAGCGGTTGCTGTCGATTGTTGTGGTACTGCGATTTCAACCTCGATGCCTTCAGGCGTCACTGCGGTCATTGTTTCAGCAGCAGCTTCTGCGTCTTCTTCAGCTCGTAGTTGCTTAGAAGCGAAGTACATGTAGATGCCAGCCAAAGCCAAAATCACAAAGAAGAACATGCTAGAGCTTGAGATACCTTGCATGATTGGTGGGAATACCAGAGCCCAGTCAGCCATGCCCATCCAGCCATTAAACTCAGTACCTGATTGAGCGAAGATATGGATTGCCCACGCAGAGCCAACCACTTCGATGATGCCCATCACGAAACAGATCTTCATCACCGCTTTCCAGCCACCAAAGTGGTTAGCAAACACACCGATAGTGGCGTTCGAGAAGAACATTGGGATAAAGCCAGGAATGATCATGATTGGTGCGTCAAACGCTAGCATTGCAAGAACAGCGGTGAATTGACCCACTGCGCCCCACATGAAACCAAATACCATTGCGTTAGGAGAGTAGGCGTAAATAGCAGCACAATCGATTGCTAAAACAGCGTTAGGAATAAGGCGTTGAGAAATACCGTTAAATGCCTCGGACAGTTCCGCAACGAACATGCGAACACCAGTAACGATGACTTGAATGGCAACAGCGAATTTCAAACCAGTTTCAAAAATGTAGATAAACCAGTGCGTTTTACCTGCCATGTCCTGAAGGTTATCAAGACCGAACGAAAGAAGAATAATGCCGAAGAAGCCAGTCATTACTAACGTTGTTGCAGCGATACTGTCGTGGAAAATGTGTAACCACTTAGGCAGTTTGATGTGGTCAACACTGTCGTTCTTGTCGCCAAGCTTCGGTGCAACCTTGGTGGCTACCCATGAAGCAAACTGTTGTTGGTGACCAATCGAGAAACCCGCACCACCAGTGACTTCTTGAGTCGGCTTGAACATGATGTTTGAGGAGATACCCCAGTACAACGCCATCAATATTGCTGAATAAATAATGGTTTCCCACATACCTGCACCAAGCACGAAGTAGAAAACAGCAATGAGGCCAGCTTGCTGGAACATGATATGCCCAGTCAGCATGATGGTTCTGATACCCGTAATACGTCGGAAGGCAACAAGTAGAATGTTTAGCCCAAGAGCCAGTAATACTGCATACCCAACCCAAGAGTAGTTGTCGCCCATGGTTTCCATGGTGGACATCATGGAGGTGTACGGGTCAATTACCGATCCCGTTAATCCATGTATTTCACTCATTTTTTCAATAACCGGTTTAAAACCCGCTACCAATGTTCCTGCACCTACCTGCACTATCATGAAACCAACGATGGTTTTAATAGAGCCGGAGATAACAGTTGTTGCGTCACGTTTTAGAAGGATGTAGCCGAGACAAGTAACAAGACCGAGTAGCAACGGTGCTTTGGTCATTACCTGACTGTAAAAAATATAGAAAATATCGTATAAGAATTCCATATCTTTACCCCTGATTGATTTTTAATTTTAATGATTTGTAGGATGTGATGATTCTAGTTTTGCTCACGAACTAGACTTTACCAATCAAAAGTAATCATTCAATGCTCACTTGTGATTACTTTGATTTATATCAATTAACCACACCCAAAATGTGCTTAATTGAGCTTTAGATCACACGTAAAAACTATAAATACAATAAAATCAACCACTTATAAAACATTGTGATTAATGTCTGGTTTTTATAGCGATGTGGTTTGACAATCATGATGGTGATTATTAGAATCAAAACAAATCAAAAGTAATCATTAAATTGTCACAACGACAAAAAGAGTGATAAATATGAATGAAGTACAAAGACATAACGGCATCTTGTCGCTGTTAGAAGATATGCAGACAATCAACGTCTCTCATATTATTGATAAATTTAGCGTTTCTCCTGCTACTGCTAGGCGCGATATCGCTAAGTTAGATGAAGTTGGCCGACTTAGAAAAATTCGAAATGGTGCGGAACGAGTAGAAACTCAGAAGAGAAAGTGGTCACCACTGAATATCAACAGCACTGAGTTCTATGAAGAGAAATCAGAGATTGCTCAAGCAGCTGCAGGGCTTTGTCAGGCTGGCGATACAGTCGTGATCAACTGTGGTTCGACGGCTTTCCTACTCGGTCAGCAATTATGTGGCGATGACGTTCAAATCGTAACGAACTACTTTCCACTCGCAAGCTACTTGATCAACGAAGATCATGACGATGTCATCATCATTGGTGGTCAATACAACAAAGCGCAGAACATCTTTCTAAACCCTGCCCCTAATTCATTAGGCGGCTATGCGGGAAACTGGATGTTCACCTCAGGTAAAGGCTTAACCGATGCCGGGCTGTACAAAGCCGACATGTTAACGGCCGTAGCCGAACAACAAATGCTCGAACAGGTCGATAAGCTTGTCGTCGTGGTCGATAGCTCAAAAGTTGGACAACGTACCGGAATGCTCTTTTGCAGCACCAAGCAAATAGACATCGTCATCACCGGTAAAGAAGCCAACCCAGACGTCGTTAAGCGGATTGAAGCTCAAGGGACGCAAGTCATCCTAGTTTAAATCGCAGGGCTAACTAGCCCACCAATAATAATAAATTTAGCTCAGTGCCTTAATCCAAATTAAGGCGCTCGGCTCCCTACATCCAAAATTAATCAAATTATTGAAATAAAAGGTATTATCATGAGCAATGTAAACGAAATCACTCGCGAGTCTTGGATCCTAAATACATTCCCTGAGTGGGGCACATGGTTAAATGAAGAGATTGAACAAACAGTTGTGCAACCGGGTACGTTTTCTATGTGGTGGCTGGGTTGTACAGGTATTTGGCTAAAATCAGAAGAAGGTGCAAACCTATCAATGGACTTCTGGTGTGGTACTGGTAAAAAAACACAAGCCGTTCAAAAAATGAAAAACCAGCACCAAATGATGCGTATGGGCGGTGTGGAAGCACTTCAACCAAACCTACGTACCGCGATCTTCCCATTGGACCCTTTCGCTATCAAAGAGATCGATGCAGTTATGGCATCTCATGACCACGGCGACCACATTGATATCAACGTTGCAGCGGCAGTTCTACAAAACTGCGGCGACCACGTTAAATTCATTGGCCCTAAAGCGTGTGTTGATTTATGGATGAAATGGGGTGTGCCAGAAGATCGGTGTGTTATTGCTAAAGTTGGCGACGAGATCAAAATCAAAGACGTGAACATCAAGGTTCTTGACGCATTCGACCGTACAGCTCTAGTGACACTTCCTGAAGGAACATCTTCCCTAGACAAAGAAATTCTAGACGGAATGGACGACCGTGCAGTGAACTACCTAGTAGAAACAACAGGCGGTTCAGTTTACCACTCTGGTGATTCTCACTACTCAAACTACTATGCTAAACACGGTAATGACCACAAGATCGACGTTGCACTGCTTTCTTACGGTGAGAACCCACGTGGCGTAACAGACAAAATGACATCTTCAGACATTCTTCGTGCTGCTGAGTCTTTGAACTGTGAAGTAGTTGTTCCGTTCCACCACGACATTTGGGCTAACTTCCAAAATGACCCGCGTGAAATCGAAATGCTGTGGAACATGAAGAAAGAACGTCTTCAATACGGCTTCGCACCTTTCTTCTGGCAAGTTGGTGGTAAATACACATACCCAACAGATAAAGGCCGCATGCACTACCAGCACTTCCGTGGCTTTGCAGACATCTTCACAAATGACCCAGAACTGCCATACCGCGCATTCTTGTAAACATTAAGAAAAGCACTAACTAGGGAGCAATGCGCTCCCTTTTTTTATCATCGAATAAGGATGTTGATATGGTATTACGTGAGTTCAAAAAACATTTCAGTCGTGGCGACCTGAAAGCAGCAATTGGTGTCGTGTCCCCTGGAGCTAATGGTTATTACTTAATGGTCAAAAGTCATAAGTGGGGAGTAAACAGCTTTCTTGAATCCGACAGAAAAATGCAACCCAGGGTATTCAAGACTCAACAAGCTTTGTTGAACGCCGCTAAAGCAATCGGTTTTTCCTACCACTCGATTGATATCCAACATTTATAATCAAGATGGTTAGATATTGGGTTGATTCTGTTATCGGTGTCGCTTCGTAAAATAACCAAACATTCAGAGCCTAAATGCCACCACTCCAAAATCATCTGTTTATCTACTCGACAAAAATAATTCTTACAATTAAGCGTTTATATTCATTAATAATATTGGCGGCGGGCGGCATAATAGCCGCGAATCCTTCTAACGAGTTTGGTTATGTTCTACAAGCGTCTTTTGGTATTGGCTTTACCGCTTACTTTTGTGTTTCCCATCCATGCTGAAACGTTTGGTGAGCGAATGGCGCGTATCGAACAAGAGAATGTACTGGCGAAAGCCATGAGTGAAGAACAAGTTGAGTTGATACAAAAAGTCGTACAGACCAATCACTGCGCTAAAGTGGCGTTAACCCATCACCAACGCATTTTAGGCCAATATAAGGTTGAGACATCTTCTTCTGAGTTATTTGTAAAATGGCGTCAACTCGGTAAGCAGTTAGACGCTCAATACGAGACAGATTACCCCGGCTACCCTAAGCACGCTTTTCAAGAATATCCTGCGGCTTCAAGCAAAGTCGATGGCTACCTTTTTGCTTTAATCGACAATGGTTTAAACGAGCAATCGTGGATCGCCAAAGAGTTTAAGCAGTGTAAAAAGAATAAGCTAATATCCCGAACCTAAGCTCAAGTCTGCTCTGGTTCGAGAGTACTCACTCACATTGGTTCTAATAAAGTAAGAACAGCCCTTCATAACCGCCAATTTCGATTTCACTCACATAGTCACCAACGTTACCGTTGGCATCAACAGGTTTCATTGGAACATCCAGCGCGATGGTGAGTTTTGCCGCGTCATAAAAGCTCGGATTCTTACCGTGGAAATCCGTGCGATACAACACACGACCATTGCTGAACTCTCTCGCTAACACCATGTCCTCAGGGCCACCAGCAACCACCTGATTTTCAGATTGATACATAAAGTACGTGAACGTCGGTAGAACGTGAGTGATACCATTGGGCAGATCAGCATGCACCATTTCGTTCATCGAGGAATCGCCAACGATGGTGTAGTCAGCAGGCTGAGGTGTCGTTGTCGAAAGCATCAAAGGAATCGGCGCAAAGCCATGTGGGATTTGATGACTCGGCTCTCCCAAGTCAACGGCCAATAACGAACTGGGTTGGTAGGCGATGTTTTTAGGGACACCACTTTGCCAGAAAGTGTCAGCCGTCGTATTGCCACTTCCATAGACGTAACCATTGTTCCACTGATTAAAGTAGCTATGTTGAGCGTGTCGATTGAGGTGGTAGATCGCTAGGGTCGAGTATTGGTCTTGCTTCCAATTATCTTCACTATTTCCAAGATACTGAACTCGCCCATAACGCGTTGTCGCCTGAAAAATAACACTTTGCCCATTGTAGGCGAGCGCAGAATTATCCCAGAATTTTGAGATCCCCGAGTAACCACTAAACCCAGTAGACGGAAAAATGTAGTGCTCGCGTAAATACAGAGAGCCCGCCTCGCTAAGATGAGACTGTCCATTTCGACCCAGTAAGTTCGCGGTTCCGATATTCAACCCAATCGACGCATCACTTTCTAAAGCAGATAGATTTTTCAGAAACGCTGAAAATTGTTGCTTGTAGAGATCATCCGCTTGATTCGAACCCGCAACAGCTCCTAACTCTTGAACATGCCCGCCAGAGTGAACATAGAACTGGTTCGAGCCAATGAGTTTATTTGTGTCGTCGTTGTACGCACCATTCAAACCTTGTCTTGCCCAGCTTTGCTTGTAGTAGCGATGAATAGCAGATAGATAATCCGCGTTTGCGACGTTCGTTAGCGACCAAGATGAGTTAGCGCTCCACATTCGACCAAATGGCACCACTCTTGATTCCCAACGAAAACGTGCTGTCGCGTTCTTATTGGTTCGATTTCGATACTCGCTTGGCGACAAGTAGTTATCACCATCTAGGTCTGCAGACACATCAAAACCACGGATTTTTCGCCATTGGCTGATAGCATTGCCGTCCGGGGTTGAAGTCGGAGCATCGGTTAACTTGACGGTTGGAAAACTGTTTTTGAGTTTTACTTCTTTTAAACGCGGCCTGTCGTCGGCATTCTCACTTTGCCAACGAACTCTCACAACGTATAAGCGCCCACCATCTCTCAAAAAGGTTGAACCAAAATACTGGCCGCCGCCATAACTCGCACCGCTCCCATCATGAGTTGTAGCTCTTAACCAGTTATCCGGAAGGTTCCAGATCACCGATTGGTTTTTGGTCATATTGAGCGTTTTGTCTTTCTTTACATCAAGCCTTTCCCATTGTGAAACCCTACCCTGAGAATCAATAGCAGTTGGGTATTCAATCCAAAATTCACCGCTGCCAGCAAACTGTGAGAACTTAAAGGTCAGCCGTTCGAACTGTTCAGCATGATAGACATACAAAGCCCCACCCTGTTCGAAATTCTCAAACACATCGGCATCCCACGGAGGCTCTTGATACAACCAAAAACCAGCATGGTCTTCACTGGCTGTATAACCCAAGATCATAGGTTTTCGGTTTAAAAGGGTCTTTTCGCCATGAGTTTTATCAACTTCGGCAATGACAGTATCTTCAGAAAAGTGCAGGAAATAGTCTTCGAAATTGAGGCCTTCTAACTCAGCTTGGTTACGGAGATCGTTCTCCAACCAACCCGAGTTCATCGCCATGACTTGGTTGTACATATAACCAATTGTCGTGGCCCGCTCATTGTCGGCTTTGTCGGCATAAGCTCCGAACACAATATCACTGTTGGAAATTTCCCAATCAATGACGGCATTCGTAGATAGTGGGGAGCCCAAAAGATCAACACCAACTTCATGTTGCCCTGGCAGCACAACCGCTGTACCAACAGCAAAAGCGTAACCAGCGATTAAACATGACGGTATGAGTGCGAGCAGCCCAGAAATGTAGGTTTTCATGATTCAAATTTCCTAATCGATACTGTCATGCCTTAAATCACAAAACGAAAAGTCAGCCAACTTACGTGTCAATTTAGGAATCAAAATACGAAAAAAGTATCGACTACATGGCTCTATTGTTCAAGTGCTCGTCTGTCTTGTTTCATCGGTGGCAAGTAAAACGAGCAAATGCCGATTCAAAATCAATGCATTAAGGAAAATATAAGTTTTTGTGATTTTAATTTTATTTGGAAACCAAGTATCTCCGGCTAACGAGAAATCAGCTCAGATTTTCTCAAAATGAGAATAATACGGTTTGGAAGATGAGAAGTTATCAGAGCCTAGAACTCAGAATAGGACTTGGATTTGCTGTATCGAATCTCAGTTTGAGCGCCACACTATTGAAACTCAATTTGGATAGGCTGTCTAAACAAGAACGATGACAACGCTCCTTAAAGCCTCTTGTTCCACTTCCCTTGATGGTCGCGATCGCAATTTTCTTGCGTATCGTAGCTAACATGCTTATCGATATTCTTCAGTTGAATCCCAACTTGATTGAACGCTTGTTGAATAGACTCAGAGACACTCTGTTGACCTTCGCCATTTAAGAAGTTCGTTCTATCCTGATTGGTATCGAATACACAGACGATTTTCAAACTTTGCGGAAATGAAGAGAAGTTGACCGAGTGAGTCACCCACAAAAAACCATCGAAGCCTTTTAGCGTGTCTTCACAAACGTCAGTTAGCACGTCTCTGATTTGATTCTCGATTTTCTTATCTGATTTACGCATGCGGCAAAGGTCCTATTTAACACCTTAAAAAATAAGGTTTTTCGGTCAGTTTCGTACTACCTGATATTGGACACTGTGGCGGTTTCAAATGCAAAGTATTTATTGGGGAGAGTCGACTGGAAGATATAGAGGAAACGCCTCATGTTTGATCGCTTACGAGGCAATCATACATGAGGCGAATATAGAATTTACGACGATGTTAGCTCGCCGCTTGTTCCCAATCAGTCAGTAACTTCATGATCACGCGAGAGTCTTGATGAGTCGCCATCGGCGCAGCAAGTTGTGTATCACCTTGCTCAACCGCTTGGCGGATATTGCGCGCTTGATAATGGAAGCCATCGCCTTGCGCTTCGACTTTTACTTCACGTGTCGATGTTTCGTAGATCTCAACCGTGAATGTGTTGTCTTCGGTCGGTAACCATGGGTTGGTGTCGAGAATGATACAGCCTTTGCTACCTAGAATCGTAAAACCATGCTTTAAGCCGTGGTCTTCTGCGGTGTGGATTTGCGCGGTAAAACGCTCGTTGAAACGCATCATTGCCGATGATTCACAGATATTGCCATCTTGGCCTCGTCGGCTGATTGCTGAGATCTGCACATCATCGAACACGCTCTCGCCAAATTGCTGCTGCGCAACAGAATGAACCAGCGACATTGGATAACAACCTAGGTTGTACAACGCGCCTTTGCTTGCTGGGTTCACGAACTGATCAATCGCCGCAACGTAGGAACCTTGAATTGAGCGCACTTCGCCGATCTCACCAGTTGCCAGTTCTTGATGAAGCTTGGTGATAAGTGGATGGTTTAAATACATCAGACCTTCAGCAAAGAATACGCCCGCTTCTTTCACGGCTTGTAAAGCTTGCTCGGTTTTTTCCATATCAACCGATAACGATTTTTCACACAAGATCGCTTTGCCTTTTTGAGCCGCTTTAATCACATACTCATGATGAACATGGTTTGGCAGAGCAATATAGATAATGTCGACCGACTCATCTTCAATCAAGGCTTCATAGCTGTTGAAGGTTTGTGTTGGTTGGTATTGGGCAGCAAACTCGTTAAGTGTTTTCTCTGTGCGACCAGCAACGGCATACAGCTCGCTTTGAGCATCGCCTTTGATCGCATCCGCCATTACGCCTGAGATAAAGCTGGTTCCTAGGATTCCCCATTTCATGTCTTAGATCTCCTGCTCTTGTGCTTTGATAGGCCCACGTTGCGTTTCGAATGCTTGAACCAACTCGGTAATATCACGCTCAATAAACGCTTGGGTATGAGGCATCACAAAGTGCTGATTGATCGCCTCGCGGTTTGCGTATTGCTCAAGCAAGATCACACGATCGCTTTGGCTTTGATCATAGGTTGCAATTGCTTGGAGGCAGCCCGGTTCGCTTTGCATGTCTAAACAAAACTGTTCGATAGCTTCGAGCGCAGCTGCTCGTTCTATGTTGGTTTTGATCTTAAGTTCGGCAGTAACAAAGATAGTTTCATTCGTTTGAGGCATTGCACGCTCTTATTTTAGTTAATTATCGGTTTGCCATTAATATAATTAACCCCTAATAATTGATAAACTCACGTTTTGTTTATTGTTTATCAACCAAAAGTGTTCAATGGATAAGTTAACCAGCATGAAAGTCTTCGTCTATGTGGTGGAACAAGGTAGCTTTCGCAGCGCCGCAAACCACTTCAACCTGTCGGCGACCATGATAAGCAAACATGTCCATTCCTTAGAAGCCAGTTTGAAGTCTCAGCTGATCCACCGCACCACGCGTAAGCAATCGTTAACCGATTCAGGACAACTTTACTATCGTGAGTGTAAGCGAATTCTCGAAGACATCAGCAATGCAGAGAACCTGATTCAAACCTTGGAAAATCAACCACAAGGCACGGTAAAAATAAACTGCCCTGTCACCTATGGAAACAAGGTACTCGCCCCTATCGTAGCTAAGTTTCTCGCGCATCACCCAACCATCAACGTTGAGCTGATGTTGAATAATGACCTTGTCGACCCTTATTCATCCGACATTGACCTGATTGTGCGAATTGGCGACCTGTCCGATTCAAGCTTGGTCGCAAGGTATTTAGGGGATTATGAGATGTGTTATTGCGCGGCGCCCGAATACCTTAACCAACATGCTCAGATCAGAGTATTAGAAGACTTGGCACAACACCCATCGCTTGGATTCAGTTACAGCAGCCAAGCTCCTCACGCCACACCGAATAAAGAACGTGTGCGCTTGATGTCGAATAATGGTGATGTGTTGCGGTATGCCGCCCTGCAGGGTGTGGGCGTGTTGTTGCAACCGACTATCTTAGTCGCAGAAGAGATTGATCGTGGAGCGCTGTTGGAAATCCTACCCGGCATGGCGCCGTTACCAAAGCCGATTCACTTGCTCTACAAAACCAAGCAACTGTCGTTGAAGAACAGAACCTTTGTCGAGTTCTTGTTAGCTGCGTTTGCTGAGTAACTAAGCGCTTTCTAAACAACAAAGACCGCTAGACTGTTTGCCATTGGCTCATCAAGCGCTTGCCAAGATCAGAGGGCGTGGTGTTATGGACGATCATCTCATCACATTGGTTGAACACCATGAAGTGTTTTAGTTCATCGCATAAAGCATGAACCAACGACTCATGGTTTTTAATTCGCTCTTCCACAACCAAGTTACGGATATTGAGCAAACCACTCTTCCTGTCGACCTTGCAATCCATTCGTGCCACCAGCTCACCCTGCCACAGAATAGGCAAACTAAAGTAACCAAACTGACGCTTGGCCTCTGGCACATAGCACTCAAGGAGGTAGTCAAAGTTGAACAATGATTGCATTCGTTTACGTTGAATCAACAAATTATCAAATGGCGACAGTATCTTTAGTTTGGTTCTGGAAAGAGGTTGATTCAGCAGTTCAAAAGCACCTGGCAGGACATAGTAATCAGAGCCTTGAATATCTACTTTCAGAACCTGCTTATCTTCAAGCATCTGTTGGAGTGCTCTCTGAATCAAAGGCTTTGTGTTCTTGAGTAGGTAGCTCATTTCCGACGCTATTCCAACTCCGTTAGCCTCTAAATAACGAGTTATCAGATGCTCGATGTACTCTTGTTCAGTCGGTTCAGAGGTATCAATTCCGCTCGGTAAAACTCGCTCGGTAAAACTCGCTCGGTTAAGTCATACACTTTATGAAAGTTCACTCGGCTTGGCACCATTAAATCGCCTTGCATGAACAAGGTTTCCAATGCTTGCTTGGCCGGTTTACCGCCCCACCCACCGGGGTTTGGCCTATCCCCTTCAAAGTCTTTCGCCATCAACGACCCTTCGCTCTCAATACGTTTGAGAACATGCGCCATCAGGGCATCGTCTTTTTTATACCAATGCTTAAGCTTACCGCTCGCAAAGCCATTCTTGCGGTGTAGGCTGAATCGGAAGTCACGCATGGGTAAATACGCGGCGGCATGCGACCAATACTCAAATACTTCTCGACGCTCTAACAGCTTATCAAGATGGTTCAGTTGGTAATCTTGATTGCGATTCCAAAGCGTGTGGTGGTGAGCTCGCTGAATCACAGAGATGGTATCAATTTGCACATAGCCAAGGTTTTCAATCGCAGACAACGTGTTCGCCAAAGCGCCCCCATTGCGTTGCTTTTTAGGTGGCAACTTCTTAGGCGGCAGCTTTTGCGAAAGCAATACCAGTTTTTGCGCTTGAGCGAGTGACAGTGATTCCATGAAATTCAGACTCTAATTGATAGCAATGATCCGTTTATGATTCAGCAATAAGCTCTTGAAGAATCTGCTTGTAGGTTTCTACCGTCTGCGCGCCCGTTACTGCACTCTTACGGTTGAACACCACAGTAGGAACCGCAGAGATCCCCATGCGTTGCCATTCAAACTCTTGCGCTTCAATTTGCTTCAAGTTGTCGGTGTTCTTTAGGCGCTTCAGTGCCTTCGTTGAGTCTAAGCCAACCGCTTCAAGCTCTTGTGCAATGACTTCAAGATCGGACAGGTCTTTTTGCTCTGTGAAGTGAGCAGCAAAGAAGCGTAGCTTTAACTCAGTCTGTTTGCCGTGCGCTAGTGCAAAATCGAGAAGTACATGTAGATGACGTGAATTGACCATTCTCATACTGTCATAGAAATTGAAATCGAAACCAACCGCTTGGCCGCGAGCCGAAAGCTGTTCTCGTGAACGTTGGCTCTCTTCTGCGCTAGAACCGTATTTTCTCATGATATGGGCACGCAGGTTTTCGCCCTCTTGCGGCATGTCAGGGTTAAGCTCAAACGGCTGCCATTCAAGTTCAATCTGGTCTTCTAAACCAAGTTCCGCAACGGCTAGCTCTAAGTTTTTGTAACCGACTACGCACCACGGGCACATTACGTCAGAAATAATATCAAGTTGAAGTTTCTTGCTCATAATCATTCCAAATATCGTTACTAAGGCGTATCCAATTCAAAGTGAATACCCATCTTTCTGGTTAGACTACAACAAGCTGAACACTCGTTCAAATTTAACTCAATACAACAGCAGCCAACAAAAAAGCCAACTCATTTTCACGAGTTGGCTTTGATAAAAATCGAATCTAGCTTAAGAGCGTTACGCTAGCAACTTCTCAAGTACTTGGAACACACCCGCGTCAACGTTACTTGGCGCGCCAAAACGCGCGATCTCTTTTAACTTTGGATGCGCGTTTTCCATCGCGTAAGAGTGGTAGCTCTCTTTAAGCATTTCCAAGTCATTTAGGTAATCACCAAAGCTCATGGTCTGCTCGTAAGTGAAACCTAATGTGTTCTGTAGATGTTTAATCGCCGCACCTTTTGACGCTTCAGCGTTCATCACATCTAACCAAATTTTTGCGCTTACAACCACTTGGTAGTTCTCACCGAATTTGGCATCAATAGTTGGGTTCACTTTCTCTTGTGAACCGTCGAAGTGACAGATAGCCACCTTGATGAAATCGTCTTCTACCGCCAGTAAGTCTTCTACTTGCTCACGGCGATGGTAGTACTTAGAGATCTCCGCCAGAGCACGCTCATCTTTGGTTTCGATGTATGCCGATTTCTTACCGCATAGCACCACATGCGCGCCTTCAATAGCTCGAGCTTCTTTAATGATCTCTTTAATGGCATCGGTATCAAGCAAGCAGCTGTAAAGTTCTTGGCCTTTGTGCATCACTAATGTGCCGTTTTCAGCAATAAACATCATGCGATCTTTAAGCGGGGAAAATGTTTCTAGCAAGCTGTAATACTGGCGGCCAGACGCGGCAGCAAAAATAATATCTTGCGCTTCTAAGCGCTCATAAAGATTGAAAAACTCAGGGTCGAGCTTTCCATGCTCATCGAGTAAGGTGCCATCCATATCAGTCGCGATAAATTTGATGTTTTGTTGGGGCATGTCGGGCGTACCTATTATTGGATTATGATCATTCGTTATCTTGAGTAACGGTTCTGGGTTCGATTATATCGCTAGAGTCGCTGGTGAATACAATGCTTATTTTACCGCCTGTCAGTCACTGTTTCACATCTTTCCAAGGCAAACGCTAACAGAAGCGCATTCCAGTTTGAAGGGTTAAGTCCTACATACAAGATGTGCGTTAGGTCACACTCCACTATATTCTTTCCTGTCTCTCCATCACTTTATTCCGACCACAGTCATTATGATTTTAGCTATTATTACGACCTTGCTTTGCATCGTTACCGTCAAGTTTCTAATCACACTTGCGAACTTAGAGCGCCATCGTATTCACATTGAACCTAAAATATCGTTCAAAATAACTGAGTGGCCGACTGTTTCCGTCATTATTCCTGCGCGAAATGAAGAAGACAATATTGAAATCAGCCTTGGCTCTCTATTGAAGCAGAGCTACCCAAAAGACAAGTTTGAAGTCATTGTTGTTGATGACTTTTCTACTGACTCAACCCGTGCAAAAGTAGAAGCATTGATCAGTAAGTTCGACGTTAGCGCGCGCTGTATTTCAGGTAGAACGTTACCGACCGGATGGCTTGGTAAGAGCAATGCATGTATGGCTGGCGCACTCAACGCGAGCGGTGAATATGTGTATTTCATTGATGCAGATACCGATTCAGCACCCGCGATGCTACAGAGCGTTATCGACTTTGCTATCCAACAAAAAACTGATCTCTTATCGTTTAATCCAAAACAAACTTTTGCGTCTGTGGCAGAAAAAGCGACCTTGCCGGGCATCTTTCTATCGATCGCATCTTATATGAACTTTAAAAACTCGAACGACATGACTAAGGAAGAAGCGATTGCTAACGGTCAGGCGATGTTGTTTACCCGAAAATCCTACGACGCAGTCGGTGGACACGCCGCAGTAGCAAACGCGATATCGGAAGACATCGCCTTTGCAAAAGTCATGAAGGTCAATGGATTTAAGATTTTCTGGGCATTTGCAGACAAACTAATGAGTACGCACATGTATTCAGACTTCAACTCAATCTGGGCTGGCTTTTCCAAAAACATGAATCTTATTGTGAATTGTCAATCGCAAGCACAAGCTTTAAAAGTCTTCATCAAAGCCAACATCATCGCATGGGCGGGACCGCTTTTGATGCTGGTATCGGCGAACGCCTTCATCAGTGACATGTCTGCCATTCATGCTTATTCGCTCATTGTCAGCTCTGTGATGCTCTTGGTGTCGATCGTCACCTACTTCATTTTGGTTAAGGAACTGTTTGTTCCCGCAAAATTTGCGTTAACCGTACCCTTCGGTATTTGTGTTCAAAGCCTACTCGTGCTGAACAGTTACCGCTTATCTAAAACCAATAAAATCAGCTGGAAAGGGCGCTCATTAACATGATGAATAAGATTATTACTTTGCTTCTTCTTGCTTGTTCAGTTTCGGTGTTTGCATCAGACACCGATGGCTGGTCACTGGCACGCGATAAAAAAGGCATCGAGGTTTATAACCGTAAAATTGAAGGCAGTCACTTTAAAGAATTTCGAGCAGAAGGCGACATCAACGCGTCCCTCACTTCTATTATCGCACTCTTTATCGATACCTCTGTTGGCACGCAATGGGTAGAAAACATCGATGACATGGAAGAAATAGAGCATTTTAGTGCGGCGCACACGATCACCAAAACCTATACCAAGGCACCTTGGCCAGTTGCCGATCGTGAAGCTATCGTAGAGAACGTCATCACTCAAGATCCAGAGACGATGGTTGTCACCATTGATCAGCATGGTAGGCCTGATTACCTGCCAAACAATAATAAAAAAATCATCAGAGTGGCTGAATTAGAGGCGAGTTGGATCCTGACACCAATCGACGAAAACACCACCCATATCTCTTATCGAGTATTGAGTGATCCAGGTGGCGATATTCCGTATTGGCTCATTAACATGGTGGCCGTTTCTCAGCCTTACAACACGCTTCGCGGGTTATCTAAGATGTTGGATTCTGGTGAGTACACCGATCGTCGCCTTGATTTCATCGAGAACTACACGTCACTTTAACAATGCAATGAATACTCTAGAGGTCTATATTGTGAAATTTCCATTCTCTCCAATCGCAGCGATATTGCTTGTAGCATCAAGTTCAGTATTTGCTAATCAAATCATTGTCGATACTAAAGGTGTTGATAAAACACAGTATCACGCCGATCTGTATGAATGTGAGCAATACGCTCAACAAGTGAAGCCTGAAGAGGTCGATTCTCTTGGCAGCGATATTGTCGGTTCAACCGCTAAGGGTGCAGCGCTGGGTGCGGTTGGTGGAGCCGTCTCTGGCGGGAGTGGTCATGATGGTGCAAAAATTGGTGCTGGCATCGGTATTATCAGCGGCGCTTTAAAGCACGGTGCTCAAAAAAGACAATCCGCCGAGCTATCTGAGCAGCAGAAGTTTCAAGTGAATCGTAACTGTATGATCAACCGAGGCTATACCGTTCTTAACTAGCGGATAACCGAGCAAAATGGCGTTTAATCGATGTTCACGCCATTTTGCGTAGCTCAGTCAAAGCAGAGTTCAACCATAGTCCCTGAATCGCCACCTTAAAGTTCGTTCAAATAGACAGTGAGCATTGACCCCTATTTAAAATAGGCTTATCATTAATCGTCTTTTAACGATTAATGAAAGTGAGACGTCAATATGAACTCAACTTGCTCGACATCTGGTGGCTGTTCTCTGCCCATCGAACACGGTGATGCTAAAGCAGAAAAGCAAATGGCCGCACTGGCGAAAGCACTCGCTCACCCAGCAAGAATACGTATATTGAGTATCCTTTCCACGTTAGAAAAATCGGGCGGCTGCTTGAACAGTGATCTGGTGAGTGAATTGGGTTTAGCTCAATCAACGGTATCAGAGCACTTAAGAATATTGAAAGCCTCAGGTTTTATTACGGCTGAGTCGATTCCGCCGAAGATGTGTTACCGCATCGACCGCGACAATATTCAACGCTTCGAATCGATATTTAACAGCATTTTAAAATAGAAGTTCACGCTTGAATGATCGGCTTTGATAGCCTTTACTTTTAAGCGTGTTTTTTTGCCACAACCAATCGTTTTTCGACGATTTACGATATCAACTAAGAGAGATTATCATGAAACCAAAGTTAGGTTTTCTAGATCGCTACTTAACACTGTGGATTTTTATTGCCATGGGCCTTGGTGTACTACTCGGCACCCTATTCCCACAGATCGAACAGTGGAACGATTCAATGTCTGTTGGCACCACTAACATTCCGCTTGCGATTGGCCTTATCTTAATGATGTACCCACCTCTGGCTAAGGTTAACTACAACCTGCTAGGCACTGTGGTAAAAGATAAGAAAGCCATTAAGCTCTCTTTGATCATGAACTGGATCGTTGGTCCAATTCTGATGTTTGTATTGGCACTAACTTTCTTGGGAGACCACCCAGGTTACATGGTTGGGGTGATTCTGATTGGTCTTGCTCGTTGTGTGGCGATGGTTCTGGTTTGGAACGACATCGGCGGCGGTAACAAAGAGTACGGCGCGGCATTGGTTGCTCTAAACAGTGCATTCCAAGTGGTGAGCTACAGCTTTATGGCGTGGTTGTTCATCAGCGTTCTTCCACCAGTATTTGGTTACGAAGGCATGTTGGTTGATATCTCGATGATCGACATTGCACACAGTGTACTTATCTACCTAGGTATCCCATTCCTAGCGGGCTTCCTAAGCCGTAAGATCCTTGTGTCGATGAAAGGCGAGCAGTGGTACAACGACGTATTTATTCCACGCATCTCTCCAATCACACTGATTGCACTACTGGCAACCATCGTTCTGATGTTCAGCCTGAAAGGTGAAATGATTGTTGAACTGCCAATGGACGTTCTATTAATTGCGGTTCCACTGACTATCTACTTCACTGCGATGTTCTTCATCAGTTTCTTCATCGGTAAAAAGATGGGCATCGAGTACGACAAGAACGCATCAATTGCATTTACAGCAACAGGTAACAACTTCGAGCTAGCGATTGCCGTGGCTATCTCAGTATTCGGTATCAACTCAGACCAAGCGTTTGCAGGCGTTATCGGTCCACTGATTGAAGTCCCTGTGCTGATTTACCTTGTGAACGTGGCGCTTAAGATGAAAGACAAGTACTACAACGGTCAGACGGTTAAACCTAGCGTATAGCATCTACGTCTACACCTAGAACTAGAACTAACAAAAAGCAGCATCACTTTGAACAGAAAGGCTCACACGTTAAACGGTGAGCCTTTTCTTTATTCAGTTTCGTCTAATAGGCCTTTCAATGCTTGTTCAAGCCAAAGTAATGCAGGAC
This sequence comes from Vibrio sp. 10N.222.52.C12, assembly GCF_041474215.1. Classification (NCBI taxonomy): domain Bacteria; kingdom Pseudomonadati; phylum Pseudomonadota; class Gammaproteobacteria; order Vibrionales; family Vibrionaceae; genus Vibrio; species Vibrio sp. 10N.222.52.C12. Next base: position 42,884 of record NZ_JBFRTR010000029.1, on the reverse strand, counting down.
CTTTTGAGCGTGTTTTAGACAGAACAAGATCAACCGGAGGCGACCAAGTTTTATGGTCAAATGACACATTCACCTCTACCAAGCGCTGTTTAATAAGCTCTTCTTCAACAAGGTGTTTCGGTAAGTATGCCCAACCGATATCGCTACCAAGAATCATCTCTTTAATGACGATAAAGCTGTTTGACCACCATACCTTTCCGGCAATCAGCGGAAACTGATCCATCACCTTACCTTTGTCTCCCCTCAACATTAACTGACGATGCGGGAGTAAGTCAGAGAGTTTCGCCACACCTGTTTTTGCGAGCGCATGACTTGGATGACACACAGCAATAAACGGTAAGTGACCGATAAAGCAAGGCTCAGAACCGACATCAAAAGCCAAGTTAGTAAACATTAATCCAATGTCGGCCCTCTCTTCGATAATTAACGGATTGACCTCTGTCGTGGTACACGCAACCAGTTCCACTTCAGTCGCAGGGAATTGTTGACTGAACTGACTAAGGATCTTAGATAGATTCGGGACCAATAGTGAATCATCTAATGCAATTTTGATGAGCCCCTCTTCACCACTGCCCATCGCACTAACCGTCACATTCAGATCTTCAACCTGAAGCACGATCGCTTTCACCTGTTTAAATAACTGCTCGCCCGCTTTGGTTAGTGAAGGCTTTCGAGTCGAACGATCAAAAAGCTCAACATTAAAATCTATTTCAAGATTACTGATGCCTTGGCTCACCGCCGACTGCACCTTCCCCAAATGACGAGCACTGGCAGAAAATGACCCTAATTCAACGGCATACACAAACATTTTCAGTTGTTCAATGTTGTACATTCGGTGTCTCCCAAAACTTACTATCACTATATGTGATGCTAACTATCTTTATATTATCACTTAAGTAGATATTATTTAGCCAAGTCATTAGCCCATCGGCGGCTATTTAATCGTAAAGAGAGTTAGAAAAATGTCACATAAAGAACGCATGTTGCACATGGTGCTATTTGAAGTGTTCGCACTGATCATGATGGCGGGGTTAGCACTTGCGATGTCGCTAATAGCAATGGCTTGGAACTACGTCTACGACAAAATCTTCGGGGCAGACAGAACAAAACGAACGAAGAAAACCCGAGTTTTACACGGATTGGGGTTTGAACTTGGCTTAATGACAGTGACTCTACCTGTCTTGATGTGGGTTCTACAACTCGATTTCCTAACCGTACTGATCATGGACATCGGCCTAGTTATTTTCTTCGTACTTTACGCGATAGCGTTCAACTGGGCGTATGACTCGGTTCGATATCAATTGGTTGCGAAAGGAAAAGTGGCAGCTCTGGTTTAGAGCGGTAAGTTCGTCTCGTATAACAAGAACATACACCCAAATGAAAACTGCCAAACTACAAAATAGTTGGCAGTTTATTCATTTATGCATATAAGCTCATTTGTTAACTCCCTTGTTACATAGCAAAAACATCACACAGCCCTCCCTAATTAAGTCTAATAATCCGCCACTCACGAAGTAGCATCACAAATCCAAACATAAACTCCTCGTACCAGTTGCGCATTCATTTACATATAGGTAGTTTGAGCGGCTTCGCAACCTATCAATTCGAGCAATGACGTTCATGCGAGCATCTTTTTCGAGCAAAAGTGTTCGGATTAACATTTCAAGTGACTTTAATTAACAATTTTATGCTCAAACGCTCACTTTTGATGTTCGTTTATTTTCGAGTTCGCAAATATATGCACAATACACGTGCTAGATAAGCAAAACTAAAAAGGACTCGAACATGACAACAAACAAACACCCTTCTTTATTTGGGCAATGCTTGGCTGAATTTATCGGTACAGGATTACTCATATTCTTTGGCGTTGGCTGTGTGGCCGCTCTGGTATTAACCGGTGCGACATTCGGACAATGGGAAATCAGCATCATCTGGGGCTTCGGTGTTGCGATTGCAATTTACTGTACTGCCGGCGTTTCAGGCGCACACATCAACCCAGCCGTAACGATTGCACTGGCCATGTTCCATGGTTTTGATAAAGCGAAAGTGGTGCCTTACATCATTTCGCAACTGCTTGGCGCTTTCTGCTCTGCAGCATTGGTTTACAGCCTGTACAGCAACCTATTTACTGACTACGAAATCGCACATAACTTTGTTCGTAGCAGCCAAGACGCACTATCAACTGCTGGTATCTTCTCGACTTACCCACATGCTTCACTTTCTTTCTTCGGCGCTTTTGCTGTGGAATTCGTGATTACTGCAGTGTTGATGTTTGCCATTTTAGCGTTAGGTGATGAGAACAACGGCGCATCTCGCGGTGCAATGAACCCTCTACTGATCGGTATTCTTATCGCGGTTATCGGTGGTTCTTTAGGTCCACTGACGGGCTTTGCAATGAACCCTGCTCGTGACTTCGGACCAAAACTGTTCGCTTACTTTGCAGGTTGGGATTTCGCACTAAGCGGTGCACGTGATATTCCTTACTTCATCGTTCCAATTCTTGCTCCAATTGCTGGTGCGTGTTTTGGTGGTTGGTTGTACCCACGTGTTATCGGTGCTTACCTACCAGTAGAAGGCCAAGGCTGCACAATTCCAAACCAATGTGAAACAGAAGAAGAAGCTGAACAAGCTCAAGCTTAATCCCTAAGCGACCTTACATTTACTAAAATATAAATAACGAAAGAAAAAGGATTCTTACCATGACCGAGCAAAAATACATTGTTGCCCTAGACCAAGGCACCACAAGTTCTCGCGCTGTAATCCTCGATCACGATGCAAACATCGTTAGTTCTTCTCAACGAGAATTCACTCAGATTTACCCGAAAGCGGGTTGGGTTGAGCATGATCCAATGGAAATCTGGGCGACTCAAAGCTCTACATTGGTTGAAGCTCTTGCTAAAGCAGGCATCCGCAGCGATGAGCTAGCGGGCATTGGTATCACGAACCAACGTGAAACCACCATTGTTTGGAACAAAGAGACAGGCAAGCCTGTTTATAACGCAATCGTATGGCAGTGTCGCCGTACTGCAGACATCTGTGAAGACCTAAAAGCGCGTGGCCTAGAAGACTACGTACGTGACAATACAGGCTTAGTCCTTGACCCGTATTTCTCAGGTACAAAAGTAAAATGGATTCTAGACAACGTTGAAGGCGCTCGCGAAGACGCTGAAGCTGGCAAACTATTGTTCGGTACCGTTGATACTTGGTTGGTTTGGAAGATGACTCAAGGACGTGTACACGTTACGGATTACACCAACGCGTCACGTACTATGTTGTTCAACATCAACGACCTATGCTGGGATCAGAAGCTACTTGATGAAATGGGCATTCCAGCAATCATGATGCCTGAAGTGAAGCGCTCTTCTGAGGTTTACGGTCAAACGAACCTTGGTGGTAAAGGCGGTACTCGTATCCCAATCGCGGGTATTGCAGGTGACCAACAAGCAGCGCTTTACGGTCAAATGTGTGTTGAAGCTGGTCAAGCGAAAAACACATACGGCACGGGCTGTTTCCTACTGATGAACACAGGCCAAGAGAAAGTAACATCGAAGAACGGCCTATTAACGACATTAGCATGTGGTCCTACAGGCGAACCAGCTTATGCACTTGAAGGTGCGGTATTCATGGGTGGCGCATCTATCCAATGGTTACGTGATGAAATGAAGCTACTGGCTGGCGCAGAAGACTCTGAGTACTTCGCAACTAAAGTAGATACGTCAAACGGTGTTTACGTTGTTCCAGCCTTTACTGGTCTGGGCGCACCATACTGGGATGCTTACGCTCGCGGTACGATTGTTGGCTTAACACGTGGCGTTAACTCTAACCACATCATCCGTGCAACACTGGAAGGTATTGCTTACCAAACTCGTGACGTATTGGATGCGATGCAAGCGGACTCTGGCATCAAGCTAGCAAACCTACGTGTTGATGGTGGTGCAGTAGCGAACAACTTCCTAATGCAATTCCAATCAGACGTACTAGATACAGAAGTTCACCGTCCTGAAGTAACTGAAGTAACGGCTCTGGGTGCAGCATACCTTGCTGGTCTAGCAGTTGGTTTCTGGGACAGCATCGATGAGCTTCAAGACAAAGCAGTACTAGACCGTACGTTCTTGCCACACCACGATGAAGAAAAGCGTAACCGCCGTTACAAAGGTTGGAAGCGTGCTATCAAGTGTGCACAAGTTTGGTCTGAACTGCACGATGACGACGAAGAGTAAAATCGAGCGTTCGAATAATCACTCTCTTATCGATTGAATTGTTCGTTCCTCAGTAAACGAAACTAAAAAGAGCACTATTTTGTGCTCTTTTTTGCGTTTGGAGCCAATTTTTCATGTTTTGATCAACGTTTTTGCGGTTTGGACATAATTCCTTACTATCATTACTTCTCTCTCCTCATCAATTCGAGCACAATAGCGCGAGTTAATATTTTCGATTGTGACGCGCTAGAGCCCATAGCGTGCAGGGAGTGGTAAGTTAAGTGAAGCAGATACCAAGACACCAGCAGATTGTAGACCTGGTAAAAACACAAGGATATGTGAGCACCGAAGAGCTCGTAGAGAAGTTCGATGTTAGCCCACAAACCATCAGACGAGACCTCAATGAGCTGGCTGATAGCAACAAAATCCGTCGTTATCACGGTGGTGCAACCATTCCTCTTAGCTCAGAAAACACCTCTTACAACACGCGTAAAGCGCTTAACTTCAATGAAAAAGATGTGATTGCCGACGAGCTGGTAAAACACATTCCAGATGGTGCAACCTTGTTCGTTGATATCGGCACCACACCAGAATCCGTGGCACGCGCGCTGAACAAAAACCACAAACAACTCAGAGTCGTGACTAACAACATCAACGTTGCCAGTATCCTGCTACCAAACCCAGAGATAAAAGTTATCTTGGCAGGTGGCGAGGTAAGAAACCGTGATGGCGGTATCGTGGGTGAAGCAACACTCGATTTCGTGAAGCAGTTCCGCCTCGATTTCGGCATTCTAGGGATCAGCGGCATCGACTTTGACGGCTCACTGCTTGATTTTGACTACCATGAAGTTCGAGTGAAGCAAGCTATCATCGAAAACAGCCGCAGCATCTTCCTGGCAGTCGACCACAGTAAGTTTGGTCGCAACGCAATGGTTAAGCTGGGTAACATCTCTCAAGCACACATGGTGTTCACCAATAAACAGCCACCAGAAGAGATCCTGAACATCCTCAAGGATTCATCGATCCCATTGGAAGTGATCGAGACCGCGTCTCAACCACTAGCGTCGGACGAATAAAAAAACGCTCAGAAATCATGTTCATTAAAAGAGCCCATTATTGATAGATCACTTTATCGATAATGGGCTTTTTTGTTACTTGGAAAGTCGCACTTGAACATGATTAATATCACTTCTATGCTCGAATGAGAGTTATTTGGAACCTTCGCTGTCATAAGCGAAGGTTTTTTTATGCGCAAATCACATAAAACGCGCATAAACGAAAATAATAAATGACCGCAAACGAAAGTTAATATACGATTCAATTATGTTCTAAAATGCTCGTTCGCTCAGAAAGAGGTCAAAACCATGAGTGCTCAACAAACTAATTCAAACAATAGTACATCTTCAACTCTAGACTTAATCGTTATTGGCGGCGGCATCAATGGTGCGGGTATCGCGGCAGACGCTGCTGGTCGTGGTCTAAACGTTGGTTTATACGAAGCAAATGATTTCGCCTCTGCGACGTCTTCTGCAAGTTCAAAGCTAATCCACGGTGGTTTACGTTACCTTGAACATTATGAATTTCGTTTAGTTTCAGAAGCACTTGCAGAGCGTGAAGTGTTGCTGAGAAAAGCACCTCACGTTGCACAACCAATGCGTTTCCGTTTACCGCACCGACCATTTTTACGCCCGGCTTGGATGATCCGCTGTGGCCTATTCCTTTACGATAACTTAGGTAAACGTACGACTCTTCCTGGAAGTAAAACGGTGAACTTGGCTCAATCAGGTTTGCTTAAACCAGAAATGAAAACAGGTTTCGAATACTCAGACTGCTGGGTCGATGATGCGCGTATGGTATTGCTGAACGTATTAGCGGCGAAAGAAAACAACGCAGAAATACGCAACTACTGCCGAGTTGAAAAAGCGCACCGCGAAGGCGACATTTGGCACGTAACGATTCTTGATGTGATGACAAACCAACGTTTCGAGCGCAAAGCGAAAGCATTGGTCAACGCAGCTGGCCCTTGGGTGAAACAGTTCTTTGATGATGGTTTAGAGCAGGCTTCGCCTCGTAATATTCGTCTGATCAAAGGCTCGCACATTGTTGTGCCACGCATTCACGACGAACCACAAGCGTACATTCTGCAAAACAAAGACAATCGTATTGTGTTCATGATCCCTTACCTAGATAAGTTCTCGATCATCGGCACTACCGACCTTGAATACAAAGGCGACCCACGTAACGTCGCAATTGATGATGTCGAAGTAGATTACTTGATTGATATCGTTAACCAGCACTTTGTTAAACAGCTTGGCCGTGAAGACGTGGTTTGGACATACAGTGGCGTAAGACCGCTTTGTGATGATGAATCTGACTCGCCACAAGCGATCACTCGTGACTACACACTGGAGCTGGATGCAGAAATGGATCAAGCACCACTGCTATCTATCTTTGGTGGCAAGTTAACGACTTATCGTAAACTCGGCGAAGCGGCACTGAACAAGCTAGAACCTTACCTGAAACACATGGGCGCACCTTGGACAGCTAACGACACACTACCGGGTGGTAACTTCAGCTGCAGCAGAGAACAGCTCGCTAAGATGATCCACACCAAGTACCCTTGGATATCAGAAGCACTGTTACTACGTTATGTGACTCAATTTGGTACTTACACTTGGAAGCTGCTGGAAGGTGCAACGAGCGAAGCTGATCTTGGTACCCAATTCTCAAGCGAAGCACACGGCGTTTATCAAGCTGAGATCGATTACTTGATCAATGAAGAGATGGCGATGACTGACGAAGACATCTTGTGGCGCAGAACCAAGCTTGGCCTGTACTTAAGTGAAACAGAGCAGCATGCAGTTTCTAGCTACTTAAAAGAGAATCTTGAAAGCACTGTGGTGAACTTTTCTCAAGTCGGTTAGTTCTTCTAGCAAAACCATCCGCTCCTGAATATAAATAATGACAAAGCTTAGCGCTCCCCACGCTAAGCTTTTTTATTGTCTACTATTCCGCTCAGCCTGAGACTTTATTCACACCTCTATTTTCAACAAAAACTAAATAGTGTTTTATTAATCCGGTTGATTATCAACTTCACAAAAGGTTGCTATTCTTTATCTCAACGAAACAACACATTTAAAAACGCTCACCATGTCAGCGCTTTAATAACGTTTGTCTCTATGTTTTCTCCCAATACGGCGGATTACCATAATATTCAGAGAAGTAGTCAATGAAGGCTCTCACCTTTGGTGCAAGTAACCTTGTGCTTGGGTACACAGCCCAAATTGCAGGCTCTGATGTTAATGGGTAATCTTCTAATATTTGAACCAGCTGACCGCTTTTCAGTTGTTCATAGGCACACCAATTCGATGTCACCGTGATACCCATACCACCTGAGGCTGCGTCACGCAGTGCTTCTCCGTTATCTGCCCTGAACGACCCAGATGCCTTAATCGTCTTAGGCCCGCTTTCAGTATTGAACGTCCAGTTTTCTAAACCAATTAAGCTAATACACTGATGATCATTAAGATCTCGAGGTGTGGCTGGCTTACCATATTTGATTAAGTAATCAGGCGATACACACACAATACGCTTGTCTGTCGCAAGTTTTCGGGCAATCAGTGTCGAGTCTTTCAGCTCCGAGATGCGAATCGCGATATCAAAGCCACCTTCAACAACATCCACCATCGAATCTGATAGTCTGAGATCGACTTTTAACCCAGGGTAGCGCTCTAAGAATCCAGGTAAAGCAGGGACAAGATGCAAACGCCCAAAAGACGCAGATGCGGTAACTCTCAGCGTTCCGGTTGGAGAGTCACAGCCCACACCAACCGCCGATTTGGCAGCATCGACGCTCGATAACACCTCTTCAGCATGAGGCAAGAACGCTTCCCCCTCTTCGGTTAAAGAGACCTTACGAGTGGTTCTATGCACCAAGCGAACGCCTAAATTGTCTTCCAGTTTACTAATGTGCGAGCTTGCAACAGCAGGAGACAAACCAAGCTCTTGCCCAGCCATGCTGATGTTATGTGTGGAAGCTAAACGAACAAACAATTTGAGGTGTTCAATATTCATGAGATTACCAATAAAATCTTAAAAATCGTGTACCAGTAACCCTCATTATGCGTCATTAACATAACAATACAACGTATTAACTCAGTTGAATTGTGAAGAAGTGATTGAGCCAAAACGAAAAAAAACTCCCGAAGGAGTTTTTGTCTAAGTCTGTAATTCGCCATTTAGCTAGTCAGCAAAATTGCCAACTCACTAGCCAGTTAAACGAGCATGCAGTGAATCTTTAAGTTCAGAACGATCATGTTTCAATTGGTGCATCGAGCCGTCATCAATGGGTGAATCTTTCAGCTCTAGTTTACGAATCTCTTTATCAAGGTTGTCGTATGTCTTCATATCTTCTGCAAAGCCATCGTCAGTTTTAGCAAGCTCAGCAATTTTGTCTTTCATTTCAGGAAATTCGTGAACAAGAGAGTGATTTTCACCTAGCATAGAAACCTCTTAAGTTGAGTAAAGTGATTGGTAGTACACATTCATTATTTACCTTAGCAAGGGACTCAAATAACAAATGAGATCCAGTACACAGCCTAGAATATAGACAGTTCAGATTCACAAATTTACAACATCCACCAAGAAAATGGCTTTACTGATTTTGAATTGTCTCAGTAACGGAAGTAGGCTTATGGCGATTATCCCGCCTCGAAAACAATACTTCTTTCGATTTTTACTTAGCCTGCAAGTATCGTTTTTAACTAAACGCTACCAAGCAAACGTCTGAATAACACTGTCTTTAGCCATTGGGTTTGATGCTATCGCATGGTTCACCTTAGCCAAAAATTGCTCTCTTGAATCAAGCAGGAAACCTTTCTGAGTCACGATGTTATTACCATGGTCGCCCCAATAGAAAGTGTCGATGTTTAGATTCTCAAGCAGATACTTTTCTTCTTCTAAGATCTGAAGTTGCGTCGGCATAACGAACTTGCCACCTTTTACTTCTTGTTCCATCACGGTTCCTGGCTGAATCGCTAACGCCATTGGCGCTATCTGCTCAGGCTTCATGATATTCAGTAATCTTGTGGTCTCGACAATATGTTCACGTGATCGATCACGACCGCCAAGGCCGAAGATAAACGAAAGTAAGGTTTCAATGCCGGCTTCTTTGGCTAATTCCATGCCTTCGATCGCTTGTTCTGGTGTCATGCGCTTTTTGATGTTGTCGAGTACAACCGCATCGCCTGACTCCAACCCCGCATAAGACATAGTGAGACCGGCACTTTTAAGCTCTTTAAGTTCGCTCAAGCTTTTACGACGGAAATCGTTCAAACCACTATAGAGCGATACTTTTCTGCTTTCTGGAAAGGTATGACGAAGCTTATCCAAAATCTTAAGGAGATAATCCGTGCGGGCGGCCATCACGTTGCCATCGATAAGGAAAATTGATTCAACATAAGGATAAATCAGGCGAGCTTCTTCGATATCTTTAAACACATCCTCAATATCACAAACCTTGAATCGTTTATCGCTGAACATATTACAGAACGTGCACGTGTTGATACTGCAACCTAAAGTGGTTTGAATCAGAATGCTCTTCGCCTCTGTCCATGGACGATATACTTTTCCCTCGTAATTCATATTGGTTTCTCCGGTCTATAAGCACGAGAGCGTGCTTTAATAAAACAGAGTTTATCAACACCAGTATTCATTGATAATTCGCGATATAGTCGAATCAGTTTTTAGATTTTGTATAAAATAAAAGCCTTGTGACAACACAAGGCTTTGTAGGGGTAACTCTCTACCGGAGCAGCTGAAAATGTGTTTCCACAAAAGAAGATTAGCTGCTGCACCCTTGGGTATGAACTCGATTCATGTCGTCACCGACTTGTGCTTCTTGAGACCCCGTCGATTGGCATCCTGCCACGAATAACAGCGTTACAGATAAGATAAGCCATTTCATAATAAATCCTCTTTCGGTCATGACTAAAGCATAGTGCTTAAAAGCGCGGATACCTCAGTCATTAACTAAAACCTTACCTACCGATAAGGCCTTGGTTAATGAACAAAGCATCGCTTCTTTAACTAACGACCTGCTTTTGTACAAAAAACTTTCACTTCAACGAATGAAAATCGTACAAGAGCGAAAATAGGACAGCTATGGAACTAAGAATAAGAACTAGAAGTTAGTCACTCGTCGCCAAACGTACAGCCGCTTCTGCATGAATGGCTGTGGTATCAAACAAGGGAACATCAGTGTGTTGCTGCTGAATCAGGAGGGCGATTTCAGTACAGCCCAGAATAACGGCTTCTGCACCTTGTTGGCCTAGCTTCTCAATGATTTGACGGTATACATCTCGAGATTCTTCTTTTACTTGGCCTCGACACAGCTCTTGATAAATGATGTTGTGGACTTTCTCTCGGTCACTCTCATCAGGAATCACCACATCGATACCGAATTTGTTAGTCAGACGGCCTTTATAGAAATCTTGTTCCATGGTGAAAGCGGTACCGAGTAATCCAACTTTCTTTACACCCTGTTCAAGCAACTTCTGCGCTGTGGTATCAGCGATGTGCAAGATAGGAATCGTGACCTTCTCTTCGATCTCAGGAACGACCTTATGCATGGTATTGGTACAAATCAGAATGAAATCAGCCCCGCCCTTCTCTACCGATAAAGCCGCGTCCGATAAGATATCCGCCGTCTCAGCCCAGCGACCTTGATGTTGAAGCTTTTCTATCTCATCGAAGTTCACGCTGTACATACAAACCTTTGCAGAATTGAGCCCGCCGAGTGTGGCTTTAACGCCCTCGTTGATGGATTTGTAGTAGCTCACTGTCGACTCCCAACTCATACCGCCGAGCAAACCGATCGTTTTCATTTTTCTATTCCTTTAATTTCCGACTAACTCGATTAAACCGTCATGCATTGAAAATTTATAGTACGTTCTTGCTTAAAGCGAACCCATAACACCTTATTCCTTTCAAACGATTGCTTTCAAACCGTTCATTCCCAAAACCTCCGCTCACAAAAAAGGCTCGAATTTAAAATCCGAGCCTTTGAAGTTTTGACCAAGGGTATACTTGGCGTTAGTACACCTCACACCAATCGGATTTCATGTCGATCAGTGTCCAATCCTCTCTGGAATTCGGCTCATCTAGCGCTTTATCAAGCTTGCCAACGTGAGACTCACGATCGTACTGCCACTCGCGCTCAGCATCAGTGTGATGAACAATCATCGCCATTGAATTGGGTTGGCTCGTTGCCCATTGCATCATCGCTTGGTCACCGTCTGAGTTGCCGACCGCTAGAATAGGTTTCTTGCCGATAATATGCTGAATGTTAGTGACCTTTCCGGCTTTGTCATCAATGGTCAAAATCAACGAATCTTTGGTCACCGTTGGTTTGCCATCGTTGTAGCTGTAGTTGTATTTAAGCGCACTACCGATGATTTGCTCTGTAGGAATATTGTAAGCTTGTGGAGCCCACGCCCTCATGAAATCAACGCCTCCGCCCGACACAATATAAGTCTTAAAGTCATGCTCTTGCAGGTAAGTCAGCATCTCTTTCATTGGCTGATAAGTAAGGTCTGTGTAGGCTTTGTTGAAACGTTTATCTTTTGCTACCGTCAGCCATTGCTCAACGTCTTGCTGGTATTGCTCAACAGTCATACCAGAATGTGTCGCCATGATGATTTTCAATAGCCCTTCTTCACCGCTGCCCAGAACGCTCTCAATATCATCTTCGAGTACAAACTTAAACGGTGCTTCGGTTTTCCATTCAGGGTGATCAGGCGCCATCTCTTTTACACGATCTAGTGCAAAGGCTAATTGGAAGTAATAAGGCTTTTCCGACCAAAGCGTACCGTCGTTATCGAACACGGCAATGCGATCTTCAATTGCCACGAACGTATCAGACTCAGCTTTAGTGGCTTGCCCAACAAAGTCGACGATAGCGGATTTGCTCTCGCTGTCCTTCCAAGAAGGCAGCAAGTTGGGATCACAATCTTTAGCAAAAGATGAGAAAGAGAGACTGGATAAGATCGCGACAGATAAGAGGGTTATTTTCATCATAGCAACTACCATGTTGTTGAATTAATTGTAGGGTTTAATTCAATTCATCCTAGTTGGTCTACTCTGATTTACCACTTATGAACACTATAACCAATGCTCATGTTGGTATTAGATTAGTACCACAGCTAAGCTGGCTGAGGGTGCTCTGCGATGTATTTATCGAGAACTTAAAAGGAGACAAACAAAAAAGCAGAACTTCAATTCCTCAAAGTTCTGCTTTAACAATCCATGACTGCTTACGCTCTGCGCTTTTTGAAAGCGTGCCAGCCGGCGCTGAAAATTGTTTTTACCACCACGCTTAATGCGCTAAGTTTAGGGTCAGCATTCTTGCCAGAGGCAATGCGCCACATCTGATGTTCATACCAAACCAGCCCGACCATCGCCACCTTGTCTAATGCGGGTTTTCCTGTGGTTGGCACCGTTAGTGGCATGCCGTGGCTAGGGTTTTCAATTAACTTGTTAGGGAAATCAGGATCAACCGCCATTGTTCGCGCAATACCAATAAAATCGGTCGCCGAGGTGTTTAATGCTTCATTCATTGCTTGCGCGGTTCGAAAACCACCCGTGACCACCAGCGGAGTGCTGACGAGTTTTCTCGCCTTAACCATGTAATCCATAAAATACGCTTCACGTTTTACTGTGCTGGCCTTGATTGGTTCAGTTTTGCTTTTCGACCCCATCATTGATGGGCTTTCATAGGTGCCGCCGGAGATCTCAATCAGGTCGATACCATTGTCACTGAGTGTTTGTACAACCTGCATCGACTCTTCTTCAGTGAAGCCACCTTTCATGAAATCAGCACTATTGAGCTTAATTCCGACAGGGAAATCGTCACCGACCTCTTTTCGAATCGCGCGATAAACCTCAAGCACGAAACGAAGTCTGTTTTCGAGTGAGCCACCCCATTTGTCTTGGCGTTGATTATGTCTTGAAGACAAAAACTGACTCACGAGATAACCATGAGCACCGTGGATCTGCACACCGGTAAAACCCGCTTGTTTTGATAGCTTTGCACTCAGCGCAAATTTATCAATGATTGCGATTATTTCCGTCTCAGTCAGAGCTCGTGGCGTATTGAAGCCTTTCTCTAATCCACGCTCTAAAGAGATAGCCGAAGGAGCAACCGGGCTATCACATAAGAATTTAGGGATTTGCTTTCCTGGGTGGTTCAATTGCATCCATATCTGCGAACCATTTTGTGTTCCAGCCTTCGCCCACTCACGAAATACGCTTAAGTCACTTTGTTCATCCAACACAACGTTTTTAGGTTCACCAAGCGCGCCTCTATCGACCATCACGTTACCCGTTATGGATAGACCAATTCCTCCTTGAGCCCAACGCTGGTAAAGCGTGACTAAACCTTGCTTAGGGTTATGATGTTTATCACCTAGCTGTTCACTCATTGCCGATTTGAACAGGCGATTTTTGATCACTTGGCCATTAGGAAGAGAAAAAGGGTCGTTGAGGCAGATCGGATTCATGCGCGTGGTTACTTTCTTGGGTTTATATATTGAGTCCAGTATGCCCTATTTTATCCGACAGTTTTTATCATTTAGTGCCTATTTCGAAGCAAGTTTCGCTCAATAATAAAATGCCAGCGGCATAGCAGCTGGCATTAATCGATTATAAATAGAATCTCAAAAACTGGGCTGACGCTGCTGAAATATGTCAACCAGAAAGGCTCGAACACCCTTTACGCTCATGGTAATTGTCGTTATTGTGATTCTCTACGCCATCATCACAAGGACTGTCTGAGAGTTATGAACAGCACGATTGAAACTATTCTGGGGCACCGCTCCATTCGTCAATATACAAATCAACCGATTGAAAAAGCACAACTTGATGTGATTATTCAGGCTGGTCTCGCGGCTTCATCATCGAGCTTACTGCAGGCTGTTTCTATCGTGAGAGTGACAGACACAGAGAAGCGCAAGTTGCTAGCTGAATACGCAGGCAATCAAGCTTACGTGGAGAACGCGGCTGAGTTTTTGGTGTTCTGTATCGACTATCAACGCCACGCTCAAATTAACCCTGAAGTGAAAACCGACTTTACTGAACTGACCCTGATTGGCGCGGTCGATTCTGGCATCATGGCGCAAAACTGCATGCTGGCTGCTGAGTCTCTAGGTTTGGGTGGCGTTTACATTGGCGGGTTGCGTAACAGCGCACAACAAGTCGATGAACTGTTAGAACTGCCACAGCACACCGCCGTGTTGTTCGGGATGTGCTTAGGTCACCCGGCACAACAACCAGAGGTGAAACCTCGCCTCCCTGCTCACGTAGTAATGCACGAAAACCAATACCAACCGCTGAGCCTAGATGAAATTGCCAGCTACGATGATTCGATGCAAAGCTACTACGCAAGCCGTTCAAGCAACCAAAAGCAGAGCAGTTGGTCACAGCAGATCACACAGAAACTCTCTGGTGAATCTCGCCCACATATCCTGCCTTACTTAAACAGCAAGCAGCTGACCAAGCGTTAAGCCGTTAAGCCGTTAAGCCGTTAAGCCGTTAAGCCGTTAAGCGATTAGAGCTAGCAGCAAACAGCAGTACAAACAAAAATGTCAGCGTAATATACGCTGACATTTTTATTTATCCGGAGGCGGCTAGCTTACAGATATTTCTCAATCGGTAACAACTGTAGGAAACCTGATTGCATTCGTTCCCATTGACCAGTGTCAGGTTCGCTGTCCCAACGTTGATCGCCTGAATACCAATACACATCACCGTCTTCCAGTTCCAAGCGCCAGCTATTATCTTCACTCATCGCTTGCTCAATGGTGTCAGCTAACATTTCAGCAATCTCTTTGTTCTCGATGATCAAAACCGATTCCGTATTGAGGTAGGTAGAACGCAAGTTGAAGTTAAATGAGCCAATGCTTGCGATGCTGCGGTCGAATACAACTGATTTAGCGTGCAAACCATAGGCCGTCTCAGGCGCACATTTAGACACGTCTTGAGTCGATGCTTCACACAGCTTAGATTCTGGTTTTAGCTCAAACAGATCGATGCCATGCTCCAACATGTCGTAACGTCTGCCTGCATAAGCAGAATGATTAGTCACCAGATCATTAGACGCCATAGAGTTAGTTAGCGCTTTTATCTCAACGCCCTTGTTGTTCAATACCTGCCACTCTTCAAGCTGACCATCATCGAATACAAGGTAAGCGGATTCCAGCAAGATCTCTTGTTTCGATTCTCTCGCTAATTTCCCTAGAAGAATCGCAGTCGCTTTCGGTTCATCGGTATTGTCTGAATCATCAGGGACGGGTTGATCGTAAACAAAACGAGCATTCACCCATGTCATCTCACCAATCACCTCTTTCAGCAAACTATCAGCAGCCTCACGGTCTAATGGTAATTCAGGGTAATTTTGATAGTGCGGAACGACAATATTATCTATCTTTGAGAGATCAGGTTGTTCGTCATCCCCCAGCATATCGACAGGGTAAGACCAACGACTGTTCCAGTATTCAACAAAACTGGTTTGGATGGTGTTAACTACCGAGCCCATGACTAATACATCGCGGTCTCGGAAATTGATTTCATCAGAAAGGTCAAAGTATTCATCACCAATATTACGCCCGCCAACCACAGACAAAGTACCATCTACGGTAAACGACTTATTGTGCATACGGCGATTTAAGCGAGAAAAGTCACCGACAAAGCTCAGCCATTTACTGAAGCCACGGCGTGTTGGTGTTGGATTGAAGATACGAATCTCGACGTTCGGGTGCGCATCCAGTGCCGACAGCAAACCTTCACGTTCGTTGAGGTTGATATCATCCAGCATTACACGAACCTTCACACCGCGCTCGGCCGCGGCTAACAAACGACTGGCTAAGTAACTGCCCGACTCGTCAGAGTTCCAGATGTAGTATTGAATGTCGATGGTGTGCTCGGCACTTTCGACCAGCGCTAATCGCTGTGCCAAGGCATCCCAACCAGACTCTTGCAGACGAACCGCAGTGGTGCCTTGCTCTAAAGCTTCAGGCTGAAATTCATTGGTTAGAACCGATAAAGTGCTGGGTGCAGGAGAGGTTGGCGGTTCTGTCGGGTGGTCGATGCCTTCAGGAAGTGAAGAACACCCACCTAAAACGGCGATTAAGATTAGTGTTAAACTGATGCGTTGGAGCACAGGCATGTATCTGACTTCCTTTTCACGATGACGTCTTTAGAAACTTTCCGTACAGCTTTTCAATGAACAAGCTATTCCGATCTATTCATTGATTATTACTGCTAAAGCCCGAAATTTATAGGTAATTATCCAGTATAAATTTAAAGGTCGGTAAATTGGCCTACAGATCACTTAAGTTGGGTGAGTGCCAAACAGTATAAACTCAGCGGCTTTTCTACCATTTCGATGTTGAGTCTGTTCGGTCTGGGTGATGCTTCACCATTGTTTGGAGATCTAGTTTCACCGCTTGATTTCACACTAACAGGCGTGTCGACTTACTTATATGAGATTGTGCAAACGCATTACTTACGTAAGCGCTAAAGCTGTTGTTGATCTAAGGGCATGTAAGGATCAACACCGAAAACATTGTTCACGCTGCATAACCTTTATCGTCTCTACACAAGCCTTCCCTACAAGCTCAAACGGGGCTGAATAAAGTCGATAAACGCCGAGATACGTTTAGAGACCGATGACGACTTGTAGTAAACCGCATTCACTCGCTCTCGGTCTGTGTTGGCAAGTTTGTCTTGTTCCAGAATAGGGATTAGGCGACCCGCAGCCATATCTTCCTGCACCATAAACCCCGATAAACAAGCAATCCCATTTCCAGCTAAGACTAGTTGACGCACGGTTTCACCATTACTGGCTGTCACAGTAGGCGCGACATCACTTTGGTTTGGTAAAGGCCAATGGTTAAGCACTTTGTTACCCGCAAACCCCACAATTTGATGCGAACTCAAATCTTCAGGTTTGGTGGGCAGCCCACGCTTAGCGAGATAATCAGGTGACGCCACAATATGGAGTAAACTTTTTCCTAACGGGCGAGCGTGCAGTGTTGAATCGGACAACTTACCGATTCGAATCGCAACATCAGTTCTCTTTTCGAGAAGATCAACGAAGCCTTCGTTGGAAGTGAGTTCCAACTCAATGTCTGGGTAAGCCTCTTTGAATGACTGCACCAACGGCACTAGCTGATGGAATACGAATGGACTGGCGGCATCGACTCTTAAACGACCTTTTGGCAACTCTCCGCGCGACACGATTTCTTCTTCCGCGCTCTGAATCATCTGTAATCCCACCCTGACTGAATCGACAAACTGCCGTCCTTCCTCCGTCAATTCCACGCGTCTCGTTGTTCGGTTGAATATTGAGACGCCGAGTTGCGACTCAACCTTACTCACCGAACGAGACACCTTGGCGACCTGCACATCCAGCGCCTCTGCCGCCGCAGAAAAACCACCAGCATCGACAACGGTGAGTACCATTTCTAAATCATCTGAACGGGTTAACATGAGGCTCCTTCGCTATCTTCATTTTGTTTAATGTCATCTCGCTTGTGCTCATCACAGCTCAAATCATCTGAGTCTTTTCGATCTCATCAGCTTAACCCAATGATCGGCTAACTCTTTAATTATTGCAAATTTCACAAAGGTTATTTGTGAATAGCGGCATTTTTCACAAATATATTTTGCTAGATAATCCTCGCCATCAAACGAAGCGCTCCTATTGCAGTCACAAGCTGCCCCATTTTATCGCGCTCGGTATTTAACAAAGAACAGTAAGAGAGATGATTATGCCATTAGCATTACTTGCATTGACGCTCAGCGCCTTTGCCATCGGAACCACAGAATTTGTCATCGTAGGCTTGATTCCTACCATGGCGAGCGACTTGAATGTATCTCTGCCATCGGCAGGCCTATTAGTCAGTTTATACGCGCTTGGCGTTGCCATTGGCGCACCAGTATTAACGGCATTAACCGGCAAATGGAATCGTAAGGCGGTGTTGCTGACCGTGATGGCATTGTTTGTCATTGGTAACTTATTGGCGTGGCAAGCTCCGGGTTATAACACGCTGATCGCCGCACGAATTTTGACTGGCCTTGCCCATGGCGTGTTCTTCTCGATTGGATCGACCATCGCGACAGGTTTGGTTTCAAAAGATAAAGCAGCCAGTGCCATTGCGATCATGTTTACAGGTTTAACGGTTGCATTGGTAACCGGCGTACCACTGGGCACTTATATCGGGCAAACCTTTGGCTGGCAAGCGACCTTCTTGATCGTGGCTCTGCTTGGTCTTATTGCTCTTATCGGTAGCGCTATCTTGGTTCCAAGCAACCTTAAGCAACCACCAGCGGCGAAGATTTCGGCACAACTAAAGGTTCTAACTCAACCACGCTTACTGTTGGTTTACGCTATCACAGCACTAGGTTATGGCGGCACATTCACAGCGTTTACGTTCCTTGCTCCAATACTGGAAAATGTATCAGGATTTGATTCGAGCTCAATCAGCTTAATCATGTTGGTTTACGGTGTGTCAGTGGCGGTCGGTAACATCTGGGGCGGAAAAATGGCCGACAAGATGGGCCCAATTAAAGCACTGACCGTTATCTTCTCTGGTTTAGCCGCAGTACTGGTGGTATTCAACTTTACCGCAGTAAACCCTTACGCAGCTGTTGCTACCATTTTGGTTTGGGGTGCATTCGCATTCGGTAACGTTCCAGGACTACAAGTGTATGTTGTGAAACTGGCTGAGAAATACACACCAGACGCCGTCGATGTCGCTTCTGGATTGAACATTGCAGCCTTCAACGTCGGTATTGCATTAGGCTCATGGGGCGGTGGTTTGATTGTCGCGAAATCTGGATTAATGAACACCCCTTGGGTAGGTGCTGTGATCGTTTTGATCGCTCTTGTTCTGACTCGATTCAGTGGTGCGTTAGATAAGAAGCAAGCACAACAAGCTGTTCCATCTAGCATCTAGCATCTAGCATCTAGCATCTAGCAAGAATAGAAAAAACAAAGCCCGAACCTAGGTTCGGGCTTTATCAATTCAATCTGATTATTACTCGTTATCGATCGCTTTCAGCACTTTACATGGATTACCGACTGCAACCACATTGGCTGGGATGTCTTTGGTTACGACACTGCCCGCGCCAATCACGCTGTTTTCGCCAATGGTGACACCGGGGCAGATAATTACACCACCGCCAAGCCAAACATTGTTGCCAACATTAATCGGTGTGCCAAACTCAACGCCTTCTTCTACACGGCCTTTCACATCGAGTGGGTGACCTGCAGTCAGGATTTGAACGTTCGGACCAAGCAGCACATTATCGCCAATAGTCACTTCAGCCACATCCAAAATCACGCAGTTAAAGTTAGCGTAGAAGTTCTTGCCTAGCTTGATGTTCGAGCCGTAGTCACAACGAAATGGAGGTTCTAAATGTGCATTTTCACAGTCCGGAATGAGCTCTTGCGTTGCTGCTTCCCATTCAGATGTGCCAGGAATACTGTTATTGAGTTTTTGAAGCACCTTGCGACATTCGATACGAGCTGCATAAAGCTCTTTATCCCAAGCCTGATAAGGTTCACCTGCTAGCATTTTTTGTTTTTCTGTTTTCACGTTACTTACCTGTTCTCACATCAATTAGCTATTTTCATATTACTTATCTAGCTCCACATTACTTAACTAATGGTGGTCAATTCATCGACCAAAAACGCAATATCGCACATCTAAATAACAGTGAATAAGGAGTGTTTGAGCTTGGTTTAAGAGATGCGCAGCTCGTCACTTTTTGTAGGTAAAATATGAAATTCGAACAGTGCTAATTTAGCTTCGCTATCGAATCACGTAACACCAAACTACCAGTGGTATTGATGGTGGTCGCTTGCTCTGTTTCACCGACAATTTGCAGGATCGCCTTTTGCGTCATTTGCTCTAATGGCACACTCACAGACGTTAAGCTTGGCGTTAAAAACGCCCCCACTTTGCTGTTATCAAAGCCGACGATCGAAACATCTTGAGGCAATGAGTACCCAAGTTCGGTTAACGCCTTAATCGCACCAATCGCCATATCATCGTTTTCAGACAAGATAGCAGTGAATGTGGTTCTGCTTTTTGCCAAAGCCTGAGCCGCGTGATAACCGCTCTCCATCGTCCAATCACCTTGAACAACGTTGGACTCATCCAATGCAACACCATGTTTAGTTAACACATCTTGATAGGCTTGGTAACGCAGCTCATCGGTCGAAGAACCGGCTTTACCACGAATCACTGCAATATCGGTATGACCCTGCTCGATGATGTGTTCAACCATCAAACAAGCGCTCTGATAATGGTCGGTGGTAATAGCATGATTGGGCTTCGACGGCATTTCTCGGTTGAGTACCAGAATCGGAGTGTCAGTGCTTTCGATGATCTGAGCTATCTCGCTTTCGGTTAAACATTGCGGATAGAGGATGATGCCCGCGCACTTCATATCCAGCAGGAAATTGATCGCCTTTCTTTCGTCTTCAGCGCTGTGTTTGCCATCGGTGATCACCAATTGGTGATTCGACTTTTCGCTATAAGAAGCCGCGTGATACATCAAGGAAGAGAAGTAAGGGCCATTGAACAACTCATTGGTAATTACAAAGCCGATGAAATTGGTCTTCTTGGTCGCCAATTGCTGAGCCAACAAGTTCGGTCGATAACCTGTTTCTTGAATCGCATCAAATACCTTTTTCACCACATCTGGGCGCACGATGTTCTTGCCATTTAAGACACGAGAAACGGTCGATTTAGATACGCCTGCGCGGTTTGCGACATCAAGCATGGTTACCATTCGCTTCTTTTCCTTTATAAAAAATTAGCCGACATAGGCCGACTAATTCATTGCAAAATGACAGCTCACAGTTCACATAACTGCGCTGGGGAATGCATTCTAAATAGTGGCACCGTTAGATGCAATCACACCTTTATACCACTCGAAAGACTTCTTGCGCTTGCGTTCTAGTGAGCCAGATTGATCGTTGTGCTTATCTACGTAAATGAATCCGTAGCGTTTTTTCATCTCGCCCGTGGTGAACGAAACTAAGTCGATACAGCCCCAAGGGGTGTAACCCATCAAGTCAACGCCATCAATCGCAACAGCTTTTTTCATCTCTTTGATGTGATCTCCAAGGTAAGCAATACGATAGTCATCATTAATGCTGCCATCTTCTTCGATGGTATCAACTGCGCCAAAACCATTTTCAACGATGAACAACGGCACTTCATAGCGCTCATAAAGAGATGCTAAACAGTAACGTAGGCCTGTTGGGTCAATCGGCCAGCCCCAATCGCTCGACTTGATGAACGGGTTCTCGACCGAATTTTCATGACCACCGTCCATTGCTTCTTCAGTCGACTGATGCGAAGAAGAATCCAAGGTATTCGACATGTAGTAGCTAAAACCAAGGTAGTCCGCTTTGCCTTCTTTTAGGATTTGCTCATCTTCAGGCTGTATTTCGATATTGAAGCCTTTGATTGCCCAGTCACGCGTAGCGTAATTTGGGTAATGACCGCGAACCATCACATCTGAGAAGAAGTAACGGTCACGCATCGCTTGTTGTGCCACCATGATATCTTCAGGCTTTGAAGAGCGAGGGTAGAAAGGCACCATCGCACACATTGCGCCGATTTGAAGGTCTGGATTGATCTCGTGACCTTTCTTAACCACCAACGCACTGGCGACAAACTGGTGGTGAACCGCTTGATACATGGCTTCTTGTGGCTTTTCACATTGTGGGAACTTCACTCCAGAGCACAACCAACCGAAGATGTCTGCCGAAGTGTTCATCTGGTTGTTGATCTCGTTAAACGTCATCCAGTATTTCACTTTGTGTTGGTATCGCTCCATCACCGTAGTTGAATACTTAACGAAGAAGTCGATCACTTTACGGTTCATCCAGCCGCCATATTCGTTAGCTAGATGGTAAGGCATTTCAAAGTGGCTCAGCGTCACTACTGGCTGAATGTCGTATTTCAGCAGCTCATCAAACAGATCATCGTAAAATGCTAAACCTGCTTCACACGGCTCAGCTTCGTCACCATTTGGGAAGATACGCGTCCAAGCAATACTGGTACGGAAACACTTAAAGCCCATCTCAGCGAATAACTTAATGTCTTCTTTATAGCGATGGTAGAAATCCACTGCGACTTGGTTGGGATAGTTTTCGCCATCAATGACGCCATCGGTGATTCGACGTTGTACACCATGAGCGCCCGCTGTTAATACATCAACAACACTGACACCTTTACCATTCGCATCCCAGCCGCCTTCTAGTTGATGTGCAGCAACCGCACCACCCCATAAAAAATCGTTCGGAAATTCGTTGTTCATACCATTACTCGCTACAAGTTATTCGTGAAAAAGATCAGGATTAGAGAGCTCATTGCAACTCTGAAACCGATTTCAATAAAAGAAAAGATACAGGTTGAAACCGGTTTCAGCAACAGTTAAAAGATCTTTTTTGATCGAACTACAGACTAATCAACAGTCAGCATTACGATCAATGCTGCTCAAAATACTGATCATGCTGAGATTTGCCGGATAGGTCTTGAGTTCCCGGGTAGAACTGGACGAGTGTCTGATCGGCTAAAGTAAGGTGAATCCAACCCTCTTTGACTTTCAGCCAATTGGTACCGTTGGTCTCATAGACGGCAGGAAACTTGCCCCAGCCAGACTCTGATACCTGCAGCTCTTGAAATAGGTTAATCGGGGCTAGCTTATTGCTGTCGAAGTTTGCGTCGGCATAGACAGATAAAGGCTCGATGGCATCGTTTGGCTTAAACGTATAACAGCTCACAGAGGCTGAAGTGCGATCAAACCACTGGTAAGGTTGTGCACCGATTAAATCGTAGACCGTGCAATCATTGAATTGAATCGCCCACTCTTGGTGAGCTTTAAAACCGAGGTAACCTATGGGTTGTGATGGTTCAAGCTTTGAGTCCGCCTCCTGCTCATACACCGGTTCTGAGGTAGCACATCCCATAAGCCCAAGACTAAAAAGGAAAGTCACAGCAAGCTTCATCATTGTCATACCTCAGTTCCGTTAGTAGATGAGTAACTCAATTAAGTCTCTACATTAAACGGTAAGTTCCAAACGATTACCATCCGGATCGAGTACACAGCTCTCATAATAGCCATCGCCTGTTCTTCTTGGGCCATCTAAGCGCTCATAGCCGTCTTCGACCAAGTGTTGAGTCAGTTGATCGACCGCCTGTTCCGAACCTAATGATATCGCCATGTGAATGAAGCCTGTGAACTGGTCATAGATGTCGTCTTTCGATTCAGGGACAGAGTCCATTTCCATAATCTCTAAACGACTTCCCGTATCAAATGAGAGGAAGTATGAAGAAAACCCTTTGGTTGGGTTGTGATATTTTGAGTTCAATGTCGCGCCGAAATAATCTTCATAAAATCGCTTCAGTACTTCGAGTTGTTTGGTCCAAATTGCGATGTGTTCAATCTTCATTTTGTTTGCCTAAGTTTGATGTCTAACGCTAGATTACTCATCAAATAAGGAACAATAAACAGAACGAAATTCATCGAAATTGTTCCTGATTAACGGGCTCGATTTTATGTCCATAACTGCACAGTATTGGCATCTATGTTTGTGTAATAGTTATCTTTCCTCCATAGTCAGGTTTTACACAATCTGAGATTCAAACTGTGAGCTTTTTAAAACTGATACTACTTGCGGCTATATGGGGAGGCTCGTTTCTTTTCATGAGAATGGCCGCCAATCCATTAGGGCCCGCAGTCTTAATTGAAGCGCGAGTTCTGTTTGCAGCACTTACTCTGCTTTTAGTTTCTTTCTATTTAAAAAAGAAGCTCTCTTTTCATGATCACGCAAAACACTTCTTCATTCTCGGCCTGTTTAACACCACACTTCCTTTTTTGCTTTTCGCTTATGCCGCGCAGACACTTAACGCCTCGACACTCGCCATCTTGAACTCTACCGCGCCAATATGGGCGGCAATCATTGGTGCAATATGGACCAAAACAGCACTCGAGGCGAAAGTTCTATTGGGACTTGGGATTGGGGTAACAGGAGTTGGCGTGTTAGTCGGTTGGGATGCGATGAACATTGGCCGTGAGGCTATGCTTCCTATCTTTGCAGCAGTGATGGCGGCCTTTAGCTACGGAATAGCGTCAAACTATACCAAACAAGCCCCTAAAGTTGAGGCATTCAACAATGCTCATGGCAGCATGTGGGCTGCGGTATTGCTGGTTTTGCCGTTTGTATTCTTTATTCCGATGAGAGAAACACCCGACGTTACGATCACTACATCGGTTGTCTTATTAGGCGCGGTATGTACTGGGTTAGCGTATCTACTTTACTTCAATCTCGTCTCTGAACTCGGCGCACCTTCAGCCCTGTCCGTGACCTTCATCATTCCGGTATTTGGTATTCTATGGGGTAACTTATTCTTAGATGAAGCAATTGGCATCAATACGATTGTTGGTTCAATTCTGGTTATCACCGGCACCATGTTGGTGACAGGAATGACGCCTTCTAAGATGATAGAGAGCGCCAAACAGAAACGAGCAGCAAGAGCGGCTCGTTAATCAGCCATATATTGCTGAATCTTGTTTCTCAGCCACTGATGAGCAGGGTTCAAATCGGTTCTTTTATGCCAAATCATGTATTGCTGCATCGGTAAGATTTCAAACGGCTGATCAAGGACTTGAAGCTGGAAGGATTCGGAAAATTGATTGGCAAAATCACGCGATGTACTGCCGACACAATCTGAGCCCGATACCAGCACACACATGGTCATCAGCGAGTCACACTCGGCACTCACTTTTCTCTGTTTCAGTGGCGACTTGGTAAAATAATCTGCCGTGTATAAACGGGTTCGACGCATTCTAAAAGTAACATGCTTTTCGTTGTAATATTGCTCTTGCGTCACAGAGCCATTGATTCTCGGATGCCCCTTTCGAGCTATCAGCACCAACTCATCTTCAATCATCGGCTGCTTCATGTAGCCGTTAACTTGCGGGTAATGGATATCAATCGCTAAATCAGCTTGTTGCATGCTCAAGCCTTGCAATAATTCTTCTTCGTTGTTCGGCACCATATTGAATTCAATCGAGATATTGCCCAACGTCTCATCTTGCTCGACGAGAGGTTGAAGCTTGGTTAATCCAATCTCATTCACCAGGATACGAAACACATGATGCTGCTGATTATCAAATGTCTTTAAAGTGCTTACTGCGCTGCTTATCCCTTCTAGAGCAGGCTCTACTCGGTCTGCCAATTGCACCGCAGCGTTAGTCGGAATAATCCCACGCCCTTCACGAATAAACAGGTCGGTATCAAGCTGAGATTGCAATCGCTTCAATGCCCCGCTAACCCCAGGCTGAGTCATACCAAGCGATTCTGATGCAAGCGTTATCGACTTTAATCGATACACTTCCAAAAATACGCTCAGTAAATTTAGATCTAACTTTTCAACATCACTCACGGTCACTCTCCATGTTTAGTTGCACTCGCATTGGGTATGCGACAAGCTTTGCGCTTCAATCTGCTACTTTTAAGCATACAACACATAACAGTTCGTGATGTGTTAAATAAAGCTTACTTTATTTTTTGCTATATGTCTTATTCCTATAATCGCCTCAACGAAACAAAATTCTGAAATGAAGAGGCTCTTATGAAAACTTCTCGCACGTTCAAAAATGCATCACTGTTCCTAGCTATCTCGCTGGCATTCCCGGCGATTGCAGCTAACCATGACCACGCACACTTCAGCGAAATTGGCGATCAAGGTGGCAAAAGCGCAACCGAGATGACGACCAAAGCAAACCAAGAGTTCGCAAAAACACTGAACTTTGCCGACACTCGCGCTTTCGACAATAACAACAAAGGTCTGATTGCTAGCTTTGATCAAGAGACGGGCGACATCATTCGTAATAGCTTTAACTTCATCGATCCAAGTGTGACGAATGCAGACCAAGCACCAGATTCAGTAAACCCTTCACTGTGGCGCCAAGCGGTATTGAACCAAGCGGCGGAAGGTTTATATGAAGTTGTTCCGGGTAAAGTTTACCAAGTTCGAGGTGCAGATTTAGCGTCTATCTCTTTCATTCGTAGTGACAACGGTTGGATCGCCTACGACGTTCTTCTTACCAAAGAATCAGCCGCCAAATCACTCGAATTCTTCAAGAACAATGTGCCTGACGGCGGTGAACTGCCAGTCGTTGCCATGATTTACTCTCACTCGCACGCTGATCACTTTGGTGGCGCAAGAGCAATCAAAGACGCGTATCCAGATGTAAAAGTGTACGGTTCGAAAAACATCACTAAAGAAATCGTCGACGAAAACGTATTGGCGGGTAATGCAATGTCTCGTCGTACCGCATATCAATATGGCGCAACCCTGAACCGACACGAACACGGTATTGTGGATGCGGCACTGTCGAAAGGTCTATCAACCGGTAGCATTACTTACGTACTGCCAGACTACGAGCTGAACCATAACGAAGAGATTGAAACTCTGGTTATCGACGGCCTAGAAATGCAATTCATGGATGCTTCAGGTACCGAAGCGGCCTCTGAAATGGTGACATATATTCCAAGCATGAAAGCACTTTGGACTGGCGAACTGACCTACCAAGGCATGCACAACCTGTACACGCTGCGTGGCGCTAAAGTACGTGACGGCTTGAAATGGTCTAAGAAGATCAACGAGATGTTAATCACTTGGGGTGAAGAAACAGAGGTGTTGTTTGCGTCTCACTCATCGCCAATCTGGGGCGAACAAGAGATCTCTGATTACCTAAAAATGCAGCGTGACGCTTACGGTTTTACTCATAACCAAACGCTTCGCTTAGCCAATAACGGCGTGGTTCTGCAAGACATCGGTGACGAGATTTACAAGGTCATGCCAGACAGCATCCAACAGTCTTGGCACACCAACGGTTACCACGGTACTTACTCTCACAATGCTCGCGCTGTGTACAACATGTATCTTGGTTACTTCGACATGAACCCAGCTAACCTAAACCCACTACCAATCAAGCCAGAGTCAGTGAAGTTTGTTGAGTACATGGGCGGCAGCGACGCTGTGATTGAAAAAGCGCAGCAAGATTTCCAAGAAGGTGAATACCGCTTCATTGCAACAGCACTGAATAAGGTGATTCAAGCTGAGCCAGAAAACAAAGTTGCACGTGGCTTATTGGCAGATACATACGAGCAGTTGGGTTATCAATCAGAAGGTGCAGGTTGGAGAAACATCTACCTAACCGGCGCTCAAGAGCTTCGCATTGGCACACAACCGGGCGCACCAAAGACTGCATCTCCGGATGTGTTAGCGAACATGACCATTGAGAACTTGTTGGATTACTTAGCAGTTAAAGTGGATTCGCTAAAAGCACAAGAAACACCATTTACGTTGAATATTCAGCTACCAGACGTGCAAGAGTTCTACTACGTTGAAATGTCTAACGGTAACCTGAACAATATTCAAGTGAGCGAGCTACAAGACGCCGATACAACACTGATCATCAATAAGTCTGACGTGTCTGACATCGTGCTTAAGAAAACAAGCCTAGGAAAACTGTTAGAAGACGGACAAGCAGGCGTGAAAGGTGATAAGACATCACTTAACAAACTGCTGTCTTCACTGACAGAAGCTGACACCTCTTTTGAGATTGTACCGCGTCCAAACAAAGGCGAAGAAGTTGATGCAGAGCTATACCAAGATTCAGCGGTACACGCTCATTAAACGCCAGATACACTAAATAAAAACAACAGCAGTTAGCTAGAAAAACGTTCTATAAAGAACATAAAAACAAGCCCCTCCCTTTTGGTTGGGGCTTTCTTATTTGTTCTCAATATATGCTTCTGAATCGCTATTGAGTTTGCCCGTTTACGTCGCAATCCCAATAAGAAGGTGAACCATAATATTGAACAAAGTAATCGATAAATACGCGCACCTTTGGTGCAAGTAACTGAGCACTCGGGTATACCGCCCAGATAGCCGCCTCATCCTTTAAAGGGTAATCCGGCAACACCTCAACCAGCGAACCTTCCGCGAGCTGCTTGTATGCTATCCAACTCGCGCACATGGCAATGCCCAAGCCATCGACACATACATCCCTTACCGCTTCACCGTGATCGACGCGGATAGCACCTAGGCTCTCTTCGAGTTTTCCGATATGAATACTGGCTACCGGAGGTGACAACCCAAGCTCTTGTCCTGCTTGACCTATATTGTGCGTAGACGCGAGTCGCACAAACAATTTTAGATGTTCAATGTTCATCAATAATGGCTAGCCTGCGCTGAGTACACGCTGCTTATTGGCCGCAGCGGCACGGGGAATAATGTGAGTTTTAATATAGGCATTAAGCTTAAACCATGCAAAAGCGCCCGCTAAAACATTGGCGACTGTCGCAGCAATAACCGCATTGACCATGTCTCCGGTTATCGAGCCGATCCATAAAGCGGGAATGTAGAAAACAAACAAGCGTAGGAAAGAGACATTCAAAGCTTTACGCGGCACACCCAAGGCATTAAAGACCGACGCAACCAACATGCAAAGCCCAAGCGGCCCATAGCTGAACGGTATAAATAACAAGGTCACTTCAAACCAGCTGCGTATGCTTTGTTCTTCCGAGATAACAGGAATAATCCAGCCACTAAACAGCGCCAACAATGTTGCCATCACGGTGTGGAAAACCAATAAGAACTTCGCTGTTGTATTCAATAGCTCAGGGATTTTGCATCGCTGCTGCGCCCCTAGGTAACGACCAATCATAGGCGGGATAGACATCGTCAGAGCAAGAGAAAACACCAGCATAAAACTTTCAACACGGGCGAGTAAGCTCCAAAAAGCCATCTCATCGGTTCCGATTCTCGCAATCAATAGCATTGAGAAGAACGCGCTGACCGCAGGTAATATCTGATTCGCAGTGGTTGGCATTACCGTCTTGAATAACTCAAAACTGTAGCCTTTGATTCGGTTACTGCACGCGCCATTGAAGCCAAACCAACCTTTGCCGCGAGACTTGATTAGCATGTAGATTGCGCCGAAAGCGTAGCCAATGCTCGATGCGATCGCCGCCCCTGCGATGCCCATATCCAATCCAAAGATCAGAATAGGGTCGAGAATTAGGTTAATCACGCTAGCAGCCAAGAACATGCTTCCGGTTGTTTTGGTATCGCCATTGGCACGATAAACGCAGGTGGCCAGATAAAGCACCGCCACCATCAATGCACTGAACAACCACAGTGGCCAGTACACATTAAAAATAGACAGCATGGATTGGTATTGAGCGTCAGAGACATCATTCACAAACGACGCAAAAACAGAATCGCTAAAAACAATCAGCCCTATGCAGATCAAAGCAATCACCAACACTCCAAATCCAACCGACAGCGTCGCAATTGAAGTAGATTTACGTTGTTCTTTTGCCCCTACCGCTTGAGAAATAATGGACGTTGCCGCCACACCGATGCCCACTTGAACACCGGTAAACGCTGCTTGAAATGGCAAGGTGATACCGTGAACCGCCAATTCATTCACCCCTAGCTGACCAATAAAGATCGAATCGACCAATTGAACCATCATGATCGCAAACACACCCAGCGTCAGTGGCAGCGTTTTCTCAATAATGGTTTTCAAAGTCGCGGATCTCATCTGCATAAGTCGGTTCACTCTTGTCTGTACCTTGGGGCTAATTACCTAGTTGAGCAGTATACGAAGCTAAATGAAAAGGATAAGAGCGCCAGACAAGGAATGAGTTTTTAGATTTCGTTGACAATCGAATTAGCAAGATACCTTCAACGTTAAAATATCCATCTAAGACACTGAATAAATTGAAATTATCAAACGCGCCAACACTCTTAATAATTCGTTAATAGTGTTTCGTTTAATGGTTAATTGTTGGTTCGAACATTCCTCGCTAGCCTGAATTTAGGTCGCATTCACACTGAATAGGCTGAAATGAAATCTCTCAGAAGGAATATGGAAATGGTATATCAAGGTTATACAACGTTTAAAGCTCAAGCCGAGGATGGAATTCTTACCGTCACTTTTGACTTCGGTACTGTGAATGTTCAAGGGCAAGAGACTTTGATGCTGACGAAGCCGAAGCACTCAAAGCGGAAGCTTATTGGTTGTATCAAGCTACGAGCAAAACCCCTGCGGTTAAGCGCTTCCAAATTGCCGATGAGCAAGGCCTAGAGCACGATATGGAAAACCAACGTAACTGGGAAACTCTGGTTATGAACGTTCAAGACATCAAATAACTCGGTCACTTCTCTTAATTTGGGTCAGTCACAAACTGACCCATTGTCTTACTTAATCGTTAAACGCCAACGGTTAACCACCAAGTGTTAAAATGGTCATTATTTGCCCCATAGACTCACATTTGAGTCTTCAGCTTGTGAGCCAAATGCAACTATGTGTCATTAATCTTTGTTATAACGTTGTTCAAACTATTTTTTGAAGGACGGAATATGCAAAAAATAATTCTGATCACAGGTGCCACGGATGGCATTGGTTTAGAGACCGCAAAAGCACTAACGCAGCAAGGGCACCATGTTCTGATTCATGGCCGCAACCCAGCTAAGGTCAATAAAGTCGTGACCGCTCTGTCTCGCCTGTCTAAGAATGCAATCATCGAAAGCTACATCGCAGACCTATCGACGCTCTCTGAAGTTGAGGCGCTCGCAACCCAAATCAAAAGCGATCACAAACGACTCGATATACTCATTAACAACGCAGGTGTGTATAAAGTGTCGGACATCACCACTCCAGACAATCTTGATGTGCGTTTTGTCGTAAACACCATTGCGCCGTATCTACTGACACAAAAGCTGCTTCCTCTTTTTGATGCGACAGGTCGTATCGTCAACCTATCTTCAGCAGCCCAAGCACCCGTAGATCTAGATGCATTAATCAGTCCGAATGCGGGCGAACTTGATGGTCCGGTTTACGCGCAAAGTAAGCTGGCGCTAACGATGTGGTCCATCGAATTAGCCAATACTCTTTTAGACAAAGGCACCGCAATTATCCCTGTAAACCCAGCTTCTTTCCTTGGTAGTAAATTAGTGAAAGATGCTTATGGCGTTGATGGCAACGACCTTGCGATTGGAGCCGATATTCTTTGTCGTGCTGCGCTCAGTGATGAGTTTGCCAACGCTTCTGGTCAATATTTTGATAATGATTCTGGGTTGTTCAAAGACCCGCACGCCGACGCATTAGACAACACTAAGAACCACAAGCTGGTGACAGTGCTTAATCAATTACTCGAAGAAAAGCTGTGCGTTACGCACTGATCATTCATTAGTAAAAAACGACCACTAACACTCCCCCCACCACCACACACACAATCCAAGCCGCAGTTCTATCTATACAGACAAAGAACTGCGCGCTCTTTCGATTATTAAGATTTCTTTAATACTGATTCCCCGCTTTGCCCAATTATCACCCAAGATGCAGATTGCTAAACTTGCCCCCGTCGAAACAACACAGGCTACGGCCGAGGAGCATTTATGCGTTTTGAAGGTAAAGTTTATCGTCCTTGGATGGAAGCAGAGAGCGTACTCATCCAGACAACATTGGGGTGCAGTAATAACCAGTGTACCTTCTGCACGATGTTTGATGATAAGCGTTTCAAAGTAAGAGACATCAAAGACATCTTTGAAGATATTGATGCGGCGAGAAAAATCTACCCGCATGTTGAATCTATCTTTTTGGTCGATGGTAATGTGATGGCGATTAGAACCGAGATGCTGATTTCGATTCTGGATTACATCAAGATCACCTTCCCAGAGATCAAGAACATCTCTCTGTATTCAGGGTTCAATGACTTCCGTCGTAAGAGCTTGTCTGAATTAAAAGAGATTAAGTCGGCAGGTTTAAGCATGGCCTATTCAGGCTTGGAGTCCGGTGACCCAATTTTGCTTGAACGCATTCAAAAGCGCATGACGCGTGAGCATGCGATTGAAGGAATGAACCTAGCCCGTGAAGCAGACATCAAGGTACTGGCTTCTTTCATCTTTGGCCTTGGCGGCAAAGAGCGTTCTATAGAGCATGCGATTAATACCACCAGCTTGTTGAACATCATGCAGCCAGATGCGATTGCACCAATGGCTTTAGCCGTTCAACCGGGATCGGTATTGGAAAAAGAAGTAAACCGTGGCGAGTTTGTTTTACCAACGCCATTGCAGATTCTGGAAGAAGAAAAATACTTACTCGAAAACCTAGAAGATTTCGATTGCTACTACTGGGGTGACCACGGCAATAACATCTCACCAATGCGTGGCATGTTGCCTCAGGCTCGTAAGCCGTTTCTTGATAAGATAAATCAAGACATCGCGCATAACCCAATCACTAAGCAAAACGTCATTAAAACTTTTGCTTGGTAACGAGTAACCTCTACATCGTTTGAAGCAGCCACAAAAAGGGCCAGTGTCAGCTGGCCCTTTCATTTTCTAGCTATGTATCTCTCTATCGAACTATCTGGAGCCGACCGCTCGGACTAATTCTGCGATTCCATCCCAATCACCCTTGTCCATTTTGTCTGTCGGTACCATCCAAGTTCCACCGCAGGCAACGACTGATTTCAGTGCTAAGTAAGACTCAACGTTCGCTGGGCTTACACCGCCTGTAGGCATAAAGTTAACCGGGTAAACAGCCGTCAACGCTTTCAACATTGCGACACCGCCAGATGGCTCGGCAGGGAAGAACTTTAGTGTCTTAAGCCCCATTTCCATTGCTTGTTCAACCAAGCTTGGGTTACTCACTCCAGGAACAATCGTAACCCCTCTTTGCTGACAGTATTTGACTGTGGTTGGATTCAAACCTGGGCTGACAATGAAATTAACACCCGCATTAATGGCAGTATCCACCTGCTCTGTAGTCAGCACAGTACCTGCGCCAATCAGTAACTCAGGGTAAGCTTCACGCATCAAACGAATCGACTCTGCTGCCGCTTCTGTACGAAATGTCACTTCAGCACAAGGCAAGCCATTTTCAACCAGTACTTTCGCAAGCGGCACAGCCTGAGCAACGTCATTAATGGCGATCACCGGAACGATGCGAATATCTCTGAGTCGCTGTTCAATTGTTTTCATTGTTCATTTCTCTCATTATCAAACAGACAAATTAAGCCAAGTCGCTGCCGTTGCTTGCGATCACTTTTTTGTACCAGTGGAATGACTTTTTAGGAATACGATTTAACGTACCATTGCCTAGGTTGTCTCTGTCCACGTAGATAAACCCATAGCGCTTGCTCATCTCTCCGGTCGACGCCGCAACAAGATCGATACAACCCCAAGGTGTGTAACCCATCAATGGTACACCGTCTTCCATTGCTTCATGCATCGCAACAATGTGCTGACGAAGGTAATCAATGCGGTAATCATCGTTCACTTCTCCATTGTCATCCAAGGTATCACGAGCACCTAAGCCATTTTCTACCAAGAAAAGTGGTTTCTGGTAACGGTCATAGAGTGTGTTCATCGTAATTCGAAGACCTGTAGGGTCAATGACCCAGCCCCAATCACTTGCTGGAAGATGAGGGTTTTTGATGGACTTAACGACGTTCGCTGCACTCGTATTTCCTGCATTCATATCAGCGGAAGCACAGCGTGAAGCGTAATAACTGAAAGAAATGAAATCGACGGTGTTCTTTAGAATCTCGAAATCTTCTTCTTGTGTTTCAAGCACCACACCTTTGTTATCAAACACTTTTTGAGCATAAGATGGGTAGTAACCACGCGATTGAACATCGATAAAGAACAGGTTCTCGCGGTCTTTTTCCATAGCCATCAGCACATCTTCTGGCTTACATGAATATGGATAGAAGTTACCGCCCGCCAGCATACAACCCACTTGGTTTTGCTCATCAACTTCATGGGCAATCTTGGTTACCAAAGCGCTTGCTACTAGCTCATGGTGAGCTGCTTGGTACTTCACTTGATCGTGATTTTCGCCTTCCTGAAACAACAATCCAGCACCAGAAAACGGGCTCGCTAGTAAAATATTGATTTCGTTGAAAGTTAACCAGTATTTCACCAAGCCTTTGTAGTTTTCGAAACAGGTTCTCGCGTAACGGCTAAAGAACTCAATCATCTTACGATTACGCCACGAACCATACTCGTTGACCAAGTGCATAGGCACATCGAAATGGCACAAGGTAACGAGCGGCTCAATACCGTATTTCTTACACTCTTCAAAAACATCACGGTAAAAATCTAAGCCAGCTTGGTTCGGCTCTAGCTCGTCACCTTTTGGAAAGATTCGGCTCCAAGCGATGGATACGCGGAAGACTTTAAATCCCATCTCTGCCAGCAAGGCGATGTCTTCTTTGTAACGGTGATAAAAGTCTATCGCGTTATGGCTTGGGTAGAACTCGTCTTCGCTGAGCGTCACCTTATCAACCTGACCAAGCTTAATTGGCATGCGGTTCTCACCATAAGGGATCATATCTACGGTTGTTAGGCCTTTACCACCCGCTAAGTGAGCGCCTTCAGACTGGTTTGCAGCAATAGCGCCGCCCCATAAGAAATCTTCGGGAAATTGAATGTTTGACATCGAATACCTCGGAAACAATAAAAGTCACCTTACGCTGAAGTAAGGTGACTGAATAAATTAATCAATTCTAATTAAGACGCGGACACTACTGTCGGCTTGTCTTCTGCCTTACCAGCTTCTTTGTTTGCTGACTCTGAAGTTGCTTTCTCATCGGCATCATCTTCTGGAACATCTTCAAAGCCTAAAACTAGGGTTAGAACAAATGACAGAACAATAGACAATGCGATCAGACCGAACACCCAAACGATACTCATTGGGTCATTCACATCGAAGAACTGAACACTCGTAAACAAGCTTGGTGCTGCCATCGAGTGACTCGCAAGGCCACCCATGCCCGCTAATGCACCTACGATAAAACCAGTAATCATTGTTGCGATAAGTGGACGTTTCAGACGAACAAGCACGCCGTACAATGCAGGCTCAGAGATACCGGCGAAGATAGCTGAAGCACCTGCGGCTAATGATGTCTGCTTTAGTGCGCTGTTTTTGGTTTTGTAAGCAACAGCCAGACACGCACCACCCATACCGAGGTTGGCACCGATTTCTGAAGGCATAACCATACCTTCACGACCCGTCTCAGCAATGGTTTGAATAATCGTTGGAGTAAATACACGGTGCATACCAGTAAGAACAAGTAGAGGCCACAGTGCGCCCATGATAGCAACCGACAACCAACCTAATGTGTCATGAATTGTGTAAACAAGCGCTGAAAGTGCAGTACCAACCCAAATACCAAATGGACCGATAAGTACGATAGCAACCGGAGCTGCAATCAATACGATAAGCATAGGTTTCAGGAAGTTTTTAGTCACAGCAGGGGTAATGCTATCTACCCAACGTTCTATGTAAGAAAGAGCCCAAGTCATCACAAGTACAGGAATAACCGTGTAGGTGTATTTCACTGACGTGATTGGGATACCGAAGAAATCAACGTGCTTGCCTTCTGCTGCTTGCGCCATCAATTCCATAAAGTTCGGGTGGATTAAGACACCGGCAATCGCAATGGAAAGAGACATATTGGTCTTGAATTTGATCGATGCGGAAGCGGCAACCATAACCGGTAGGAAGAAGAAGGCGCCATCGCCAATCGCTTTCAAGATAATCAAGGTAGGTGCATTTGGCTCAACCCAGCCCAGCATCTCAAGTACCATGGCGAGCAGTTTGACCATTGAAGCGCCAATGATTGCTGGGATAAGAGGCGACATGGTACCAACCAGTGCGTCCAACATTTTCGCACCAATTGACTTAGCCGTTAGCTTCTCTTTTTTAGCAGGAACCTCTGACTCAGATACAGTGGATAGCTCACAAAGCGCCATCACTTCTTTGTATGCATACGATACCTCGTTACCAATGATAACTTGTACTTTGTCTCCATTATCAACAACACCCATCACACCTTTCAGTGCTTTTAGCTTGTTAATATCGACGCCATTTTGGCTGTGTAAAACGAATCGTAGTCGAGTCATACAGTGTGTTAGGGCAGCCACATTTGTCTTGCCCCCAAGATGCTCAACAACAGATTTCGCAATTGCGCGGTAATCGTTGGCCATTTTATCCCCCAAAGATCTCTTTCCAGTGATTTTTAAACGCGAATATAGTGAGATGTGACTAATTTTCCGTCAATAGGATGCAAAAACAATCACAATTGTTGTGAATTGTTGTTTTGTGTCCTTCATCACACTTCCTTAAGTTACCGGTAACATGTTACCGGTAACGCTTATAAGATAAAGCCATATTTACAAGCGATGTTCAAAATTGAGATCACGCGCAAATTTGTTAAGAGGATTGAGTTATGGCTGGTAGTAGTGTCATCGTCATGGGTGTCAGTGCTTGTGGGAAAAGCACGATAGGCGAGCAGTTGGCAAAAAAACTTGGGCGTAAGTTCATTGATGGTGACGACCTTCATCCTCGAGCAAACATTCAAAAAATGGCGTCAGGCCAACCTCTTAATGATGATGATCGCATTCCATGGCTGGAACGCGTTCGTGATGCAGCGTACAGCCTAGAAAGTAAAAATGAGCACGGCATTATTGTGTGTTCTGCGTTGAAGAAGAAGTACCGCGACCAAATTCGCGAAGGGAACAAAAACCTCACCTTTCTCTTTTTAGATGGCAACATTGACCTGATCTTGCATCGAATGCGTCAGCGCCAAGGCCACTTCATGAAAGAGAACATGATTAAAAGCCAGTTCGAAACATTAGAAAGACCCGATCACGAGCCAGATACGGTTGTCATCAGCATTGATGGCGATATTGATGACGTTGTGGACTGTGCTGCGATTGTGCTTTCAATGACTGATGAGGCAGAAACAGCATGACCCTTCCAACCATCCAAGCGGTGACTCAACGATTAATTGAACGAAGCAAAGAGACTCATGAAGCGTTTCTAAACCGAACCCAACACCAAGCCTCTGCTGGCAAAGGTGGTAAAGGGCTTTCTTGCGGCAACTTGGCTCATGCTGTCGCAGCTTCTTGCTCCGATGAGAAACGCTCGATTCTTGATCTCACTAAATCCAATGTGGCGTTAATCAGCTCTTACAACGATATGTTAAGCGCTCACCAGCCGTATCAACACTATCCAGATCAGATCAAAAAGGCGTTAGCTAAGTTCGGCCACACCTCTCAAGTAGCAGGCTGTGTTCCTGCGATGTGCGACGGGGTAACTCAAGGGCAACCAGGCATGGATATGTCTTTGTTTTCAAGGGACTTGATTGCTCAATCGACCGCTCTTTCACTGAGTCACAACGTGTTTGATTCAACCCTATTACTTGGTATTTGCGACAAGATAGCTCCAGGACAACTGATGGGCGCGCTCTCTTTTGCACATCTACCCACCGCTTTTGTTCCGGCGGGCTTGATGGCAACGGGCACCAGCAATGATGAGAAAGTACATATTCGCCAAGAATACGCAGCTGGTAAGGTAGGAAAAAGTGCCTTACTGGATATGGAGTGCAACGCTTATCACTCAGCGGGCACCTGCACTTTTTACGGCACAGCCAATACCAATCAGCTGGTATTTGAAGCGATGGGGCTGATGCTTCCGGGCTCAGCGTTTATTCATCCTGACTCTAAATTGCGCGCATCACTCACTCAGCATGCCGCCATTGAAATTGCTTCAATGACACCACAAGCCGCAAACTTCCGCCCGCTTTCTGAAGTCTTTACCGCTAAAAGCTTAATCAATGGCATTGTTGCCCTACTCGCATCAGGTGGCAGTACCAACCACAGCATTCACATGGTCGCAGTAGCACGCGCAGCAGGATTTATTCTGACTTGGCAAGACATCAGCGATCTATCCGATGTAGTGCCTTTACTTGCTCGAGTTTATCCCAACGGTCCAGCAGATATGAATGCGTTCCAAACGGCAGGCGGAGTTCCCGCGCTGTTACGCCGTTTAGATCAAGCCAACTTACTGCACCGAGATGTCACACCTACCTTTGGCTCGTTTGAAGATCAAATGAGTATTCCAGAGCTTGAAAATGGAAAGCTAACGTGGAAAAAGTGCAAACAGTCGGCAGATGCAGAGGTAATTGCAGGCCAAGAACAGGTATTCCAAAGCACAGGCGGAACGCGAGTCCTTTCAGGGAACCTTGGCAACGCAGTGATTAAGGTGTCAGCGGTTGCAGAAGAGCAACGTGTAATAGAAGCACCTGCGGCAGTTTTTGATTGCCAACATAAGGTAGAAGCCGCGTATCAACGAGGTGAACTCAACAAAGATTGCATTGTTGTGGTAATAAACAATGGCCCAGCTGCGAACGGTATGCCTGAACTGCACAAGCTTATGCCGATTCTAGGTAATGTTCAGAAACAAGGGTTTAAAGTGGCTCTGGTTACCGATGGTCGTCTTTCCGGAGCCTCAGGAAAGATCCCATCCGCGATTCATGTCTCACCAGAGGCGATTCGAGGCGGAGCCATTGGGCTTGTTCGCGAAGGCGATATCCTGCGCTTAGATTGCGCGAGTGGCGAACTCAATAACCTCAACGACATGCAGTCTCGCCAAGCGAAGGTGTTTGAGGTAGACGCTAACCAGCAAACCATGGGGCGCAACCTATTTAGCGTGATGCGCCAAAGCGTTTCGAGTGCAGAACAAGGGGCGAGTTTTATCGTCTAACTGTGTCATCGCTTAAATGTAAAAGCAAAAGGGGCATCATTTCGATGCCCCTTTCCGTTTCCACCATACTTGGTTAAACGCTTTCTCCATCCGTGATGCGATAGCCCATATCCACTACCGTTTCCGTGACTGGCTCACCTTTCAATCGGGCAAGCAGTAGCTCGGCACTTTTCTTACCTATTTCATAACGTGGCGTATCCACGCTAGTCAGTTTTGGGCGTATGGTTTGACCAATATCTAACGCGTTATAGCCCACTACAGATAGCTGTTGCGGCACTTGGATTCCACGTTGCTGGGCAATGAGCAAGGTACCTATCGCGATGTCATCATTGGTGCAGAACACGCCATCTAGATTTGGGTAATCCGCAAGAGCGCGATCAAGCAGATCTTCAGCCAAAGAGAAGTTAGAGTGCTGTTCAGTCAACACGTGTTTAGGCTCTAATCCAGCCTCATACATCGCTTTGTCATAGCCTTGCAAACGCAACTTGGTTCGCGCATCCAATCGAGCGCCAAAGTAAGCAATAGAGCGTTTACCAGCTTCAATCATTCGCTTCACGACATGGTAAGAAGCATCAATATGGTCCAAGCCAACAACCATATCGATCGGATTGGTTGGGAGTTCCATCGTTTCAACAACAGAAACACCTGAATTCTTGATCATCTGTAACGTGCGGGGGGTGTGGTGGCTTTCCGTCAATATCAACCCATCAACTTGATACGAAAGCAGCGAAGCAATCTTTTCCTCTTCTTCCACAGCATCATAGCTAAAGTGAGCAAGCAACGTCTCGTAGCCATTCTCTTTAGTAACCGTTTCGATACCTTGAACAAACGCGGCAAAGATTTGGTTTGATAACGAAGGGAGCAAGATACCGATCGCTTTACTCGACGATTTAGAGAGCATAGCTGGCGCTTTGTTTTCGATGTATCCCATCTCTTCAATAACCGCTGCAATTTTAACGCGAGTTTTGGCTGCGACTGAATCGGGATTGCGCATGTAACGAGAGACGGTCATCTTTGTGACCCCCACTTTGTCTGCAACATCTTGAAGTGTGGTTCGAGTTTTCTTCTGCTGTTCTGTCATAACTATTTGAACTCTTTATTATGTTACAAGTAACATTATAAAGTTCTCACCGCCTCAAGTTCAACCCATTCGTTGTCATCGACACATAGTATTGAAATCGTTCTACCATCGGCAAATTAGTTTGGCGTTAACGAAAGGTTGGTATCACGCATGCTTGATGAAAGCTTGGCTTAACTGCTGAAAGAGTGAGTCTACGTTGGGTAGAGTTGTCAGATGTGCGGACAACGGAGTATGAACTTGCGCGTCCACCACGGTTGGATTGCCACAAACTTGATTATAAAAATTTACGGGTGCAACGATGTTCTCTAAGTCGACATCCAACAAGATACAGGCTTGCGAAAGTACAATTTGGCCGCCCCCTTGTTTAAGCAAAACACGCTGCGCAGTGCCCACTATTTTTTGTTTGTTGATATTGAGATTGTAATCACCATCGCAATAAGAACCGGAAGTCGCGTGTACATCCACATCGATACCCAGTTCTTTAAAAAACAGGGTTAAGATATTGCACAGATGTAGATACGCTTTTTGGATGTTGTAGGCTTCATCACGAGGCCAATGGTAAATGTGCGATAAGTTAATGATCCCCGACAGTTGGGGAACGGGAGCGCCGCCTGTTTTACGTGAGGTGAGTTGCCAACCTTGTGCCGCGAGTTGTTTTCTAGACTCTACGGTCACAGGCCACTTTTTACCTGCGGGCAAAACAAGTGTCGGCGCTTTTGCTTGCCACAACATTAAGGCTTGCCCAATCTCACCCGCCTGAATTTGCTGCAATAATTCAGCTTCTTTTTCAAACGCACGATTAACATCAATGTGCGGGTAACGTACGAGTTTATTCGTTAACTTCAATGCACTTTCCTCTACAGATAGTGGTGACCTACCATTTAACGTTCTGCAATGGTTGATGAGATATGGGACTATGTGCGATGAAACATAGCACCAAAAGTTAGTTATTGGCGCCATAGTAGCTTGTCAGTTGCCCATCTCAAAGGTGAGTGCTAACATTTGTACACACACCAATAAAGGAATACATCATGGACACTAGAATTCAATTTCGTGTTGATGAAGAAACAAAACGCCTAGCTCAACAGATGGCTGAGAGCCAAGGTCGCACACTGAGTGGTGCTTGCCGTGAGCTTACTGAGCAACTCGCTGAGCAACAAAGACAGACATTATCTCACGATGCATGGCTAACTGAACAAGTAAACCTAGCATTTGAGAAGTTTGACTCAGGAGAATCCGTTTTCGTTGAACACCAAACTGCTAAATCTCGAATGGAAGAACGCAAAGCCAGAATACGTAATCGAGGTAAGCAATGATTTTATGGGAAGAAGAATCACTCAATGATCGTGAAAGGATCTTTGAGTTTATCTATGACTTCAACCCTGATGCGGCAGAAAACGCTGACAACCTCATTGAAACAAAAGTAGAAAACTTGCTTGAGCAGCCTCTAATGGGTGTACAGAGAGACGGCATTCGTGGGCAATTACTTATAATTCCTGAGATTTCAATGATCGTCTCCTATTGGATCGAAGGCGACATTATCCGAATTATGCGCGTACTCCACCAGAAACAAAAGTTCCCAATGGATTGATTACTTCCTCTGGGCAACTAGCCCAATTAAGGGGTGAACAACGCCTCCACCCAAACCTAACGCATTGTGCCATAAACACTTAACTTGAAGTAGGAGCAAAAGTGCCAAGCGTTGTGAATCCCTCCTAAATTGCTTGTTATAACACAATTGCTACACGTCACTTTCCGTTAGTATCTGACGACAATTTCGTACTGTGAGGACGCGAATTTCATGGCTAAGGCTATATATGATGCGATAGTGACCAAACAAAATTTCACGGTAATTGGTATGAGGCAGCTCAGGAACCATTCGCCCCATGTCAGGCATACTTGAGAGTAAATCAGTTTTATCAAAAACCTCATTAACCCAGTTTTCTGCCGCCACTGGATTATCCAGTGAAATAAACTCGGCTGCATCACCTAACTTTTGTAATGCTAGTGGTGACCAGACTACTTTCATTTCTTAATGCGCCCCAATACTTGAGCACGAGCGTCTTCATTGGAAACACCTAAACCTGAAGCTAATTGTGCTTCAGCAGTACGCATTTCTTCCAGTAACTCGATCTTCTCTTGCATTGCTTCATACTCCGCAACATCAAGGACAACCGCAACACCCTTACCACGTTGTGTGATAACTAGTGGTCTGCGAGTTTCGTTAATCTGTTTAATAAATGACGTCACGCCAGCACGAAATTCAGACAAAGGCTGAATATCTTGATCAAAATGGATGCGGCTCATGTTGAACTCCCTATGGTACAATTTAATGTACAAATAATAGTTCAAATAGCAATTTTGAGCAATAGCCTGATTTTGTGTTATAGCCGCGTTAAGTAGTGAGCAACGCCACCACGAAACCTAACCATACCACCGTAAACACAAAACCCAACGATGGAATAAAAAATGCCATGCGTTGGGAATCTGTCTTAAACGCTTTGTATGGATAATAAGCGCTCCAATCGGGTAATGTGAGACCCAGGCTTTAGCTGCAACTAAAGCTTTCTATGTAGTAGTTCGTTTAAACGCTGGCTCCTCTATCGAGAGACCGATAACAAACATGAACGCTACATAGGACTTCAAGCATAAACCTCGAATAGTCGACTGGGTCTCGAACCCGCATTACGCAAGCATGAGTTAGCTTATTATGAATACCAAAATCAATCAAAGCATCAACGTTGGAGTTGATACCGGCAAAACACAATTAGGCATCCACATCAGGCCACTAGACCTATTTTTCTCAGTAGAGAACAATGATAAAGGCATCAAAAAAGCACTCAAAACGATTAAGAGTCACAGTCCTGAACGAATCGTTATTGAAG
>NZ_JBFRTR010000028.1:24673-79182 GCF_041474215.1 Vibrio sp. 10N.222.52.C12 | reverse complement strand
AAAAACGTTGAATTGGCTTTACGCGATCAGCTGTCTTAGTGGCTAGATCTGTTAAGGTTAAGGTCTTATAAGCGTTAAGCTCCCATAATCAACAAGGCTCGTCATTGTATGGCGAGCTTTTTATTTTCTGAAAAACACAGGTAGTGCAGGTTACTTTGAGAGGCCAATGCTTATATGTGTAATGGGGGTTGATATGAATCTTAAGTCACGGCGTTTTTGATGCTCTTTGTGGTTTTGAATATAGGGAGAGGGTGGAAATGAATACACGAGTCAGTGAGAGTTCTTTTAAAAGGCTCATCCAGTTAGTTGGTTGTGTTTTGATTATAGTGTTGAGCAATAGTCGACTCTCCAATGCTCAAAGCATCGAGTTTCCTACTTGTGTACAGAGCGAGGTTTTGAATACAGAAATCCACCTTTATGTTGATGAATCGGTGTTAGATGAATATTCCAAAGCATTTATAGCCTCTAAAATAGCGACATGGGAAAGCTATTCGAATCTGGTGTTAAAAAACTCCTGCGTCCCTATGACGAGAAAAGTCACTAAGGTGACTTATACGTCTGAAATCGACAGCCTTTGGTTTCAAGATTTGGGCGCAGCAGAGAGGTTATTAAAACTCTCGATGGAAGAACCGATTCCAGAAACAACAGAAGACGGCGTCCCCATTTTTACTGGGATAGTATTTTCTAATTATAATTTTAGCTTTGAGTCTGATTATTGTGGTATGTCTTCTTCGGTATCCTACTTTTTTTCTTTAGCGATAAACTGCCCTGATTACTTAATGGAGCATGAAATTGGCCATTTAAGTGGTGCTAATCATGACTATAAAACGTTATTGAAAGATTTTGATAGTATAGAAAGTTACATTTCTGGAACGTATCCAAGAGCTCCTCAATATTCCTTCGGTACAATTTGTGCTGACAGAGGCACAGTGATGTCTTATGAGCGAGATGTTATACCTGCATATTCCAGCCCGGACATCAGAGTAGATGGCACAAAGTGCGGGGATAGCAAATACCACAATAATGCGAGAGTGCTTAGAGAGTTCGCACAAGCTTATTTAACCCCATGATTGCCTAGCTGGTAGCCTGTTGTTTTATCGAACGTTATAACGCGTTCAATTCAAAGTGTTTGTCCTGTGATCTTTAAATTTGGAACGAGCGTATTTCTCCCAGTTTATTAAGGAAGAGTATGTATGATGTTATCTAAAGAGAATGAATCAAGAATTATCGAAATGGCGTGGGAAGACCGAACGCCATTTGAGGCAATAGAACTGCAATTTGGTTTAAATGAATCGGAAGTGATTCGTTTTATGCGTAGCCATCTCAAGCTTGGCAGTTTTAAGCTGTGGCGCTCACGTGTTTCTGGGCGCTCGACCAAGCATGTAAAACTGCGCAGTTCGGACGTTTCGAGAGGTTATTGTCCGACTCAGTACAAGCATCGTTAAAAGAGGGGATGCCCAGCCAGTATCCCAAATCAACACACAGATATGGGAAATGAAAGGAATGAAACAATTTTGCGCTCTACTTTTGGTGCTGCTTAGCTTCGGCATCAGTCATGTTCAAGCGAATGATACGCGACTTAAGCAAGCTTACGAAAATCACCAAAGCGACGTTCAGGTGCGCGGATCGGGTACGGTGTATCGAGTACTTCCTGATGATAATAAAGGCTCTCGACATCAGAAATTCATTTTGCGACTCGATAGCGGACAAACCTTGTTAGTCGCACATAATATTGACTTAGCGCCTCGTGTTCAGGGACTGGCAAAGGGCGATCGAGTTGAATTTTATGGTGAATATGAATGGAACAAGAAAGGTGGCGTAATGCACTGGACGCACAAAGACCCTCGTAATCATCACACTCATGGTTGGTTGAAGCATAACGGGAAAGTATACGAGTAAACACCTCCGAGACTTTTCCCTTCAAGGCTATAAGATAAAAAGGAATTTTGATGTTTAAGCTGGAAACTGACAGGTTAATTCTTCGAGATA
This sequence comes from Vibrio sp. 10N.222.52.C12, assembly GCF_041474215.1. Lineage (NCBI taxonomy): Bacteria > Pseudomonadati > Pseudomonadota > Gammaproteobacteria > Vibrionales > Vibrionaceae > Vibrio > Vibrio sp. 10N.222.52.C12. Next base: position 77,193 of record NZ_JBFRTR010000028.1, on the reverse strand, counting down.
TGAGTATCGAAGACGAGTGTGCCTTTGTTGCGATGTCTCAAGACGCTAAGTATCAGCGTTTCTATGACGAAAGTGATTGCGAACCTAACAAATATCGAGAGCTAACCCAGCTGTTTGTTGAGCAGGCTTCAGAAGTTCCTCGACAGTCCTATCAGCTTGCAGTTGAAAACAAAGATTCGGGGAAGTTTATTGGAACCGTTTGTTTGCGCCTTGAGGGCGATAAACAAGCTTCGATGGGCTGTGCTTTCTCCAGGGAAATTCAGGGAAAAGGGCTTTCTATAGAAGCTTCTGAAGCCCTCGCTGATTTTGGTTTCTCAGAGTTAGGCATATACCGTATCTACGCTGAAACCATCAGCAAGAACTTGGCTGCGATTAAGTTATGTAAGTCACTAGGAATGAAACAAGAAGCGTGTTTTAAAGATCATCGATTCTTCAAAGGTCAATGGTGGGATACAGTTGTGTTGGCGGTTGTTCGATCTGATTGGGGAAAGGCTTAGTGATGGAAAGTGAAAGGCTCAAATTAACCTCTCCATCATTAAAATACAGCGAAGAGATGTTTGAGGTGATAAATGAGTGCAAGGCCGAGTTTTCCCCATTCTTACCTTGGGTTTCTGATTCTCTAACTAAAGAGCAGCTAGAACTTAACATTCAAGATGCTACCAATAATTTCGCCAACTTTACTGGCGAGTTCTGGTTCAATATTATTGAAAAGCAAACAGGGGCATTTATCGGGGCTATTGGCTTTATGATCAGAGACGATACTGTCCCTTACTTTGAAATCGGCTACTGGTTGCAAACATCAAAAACGGGCTTGGGTTACGTGAGTGAAGCTGTCCGAATTATCGAAGAATATGCATTCACTCAAAAAGGTGCGAAAAGAGTCGAAATTAGGATGGCAGGCTCGAATCTTAAAAGTCAGGCCGTGGCCAAACGATGTGGCTATCAACTTGAAGATCGCTTAGCCAATGATCGACGTTTGCCATCAGGAGATATGGACAGCACGCTCGTTTACGCCAAAATAAGCCAGTCTTAAATGTGTGCTGTTGATTCTTAATGTGTGGCACTTTTATTGAGAGAAACCGTAAATTCCCAAGTAATCTGAAAGACCAACATTTAGCGCTTAGTTATCTGGCTCATCGTCTACAGTGACGTCACCATTCATTGAGTTGTAGTAAATGGAGATTCCAGGCACTACTCGATAGTGGTAGATACATTGATCGGTTTGAATGTATTCAGCGATGTAGTCTGTATCTGTAGGCGAATTAAAGCTAGAAACACTAGGGGGATCAAGAAGTAGAGCGCCCCACACCGAAATGCAATCTTCGGTATTGTCCAGTCTTGGAAAGTCTTCTTCTGCGTACCATTGCTGGGCTGGATATCCCCATTCATTGAAATCGAGCTGACCTGTTGCAGATTCATCATAGATAGGTACATTCGTAGATGCACCGCCACCGTTTGAGGTTAAATTTTTTGAATAGGCAAAATCGACACCTGTTTTAAAAGAAGCGCCAGTGCCTTTCACAACTGCAATATGAGAATCAGTACTTACGTTGAGGAACCTTGGAGCAGCAGTTACGGCGAGTATTCCAAGGATCACAATAACGACAACAAGCTCAATAAGTGTAAAACCGTTCTTTTTCATTTAGCACCTCTTTTAAAGGCCGCTAGTATGCATTATAAGTTACTCTTACCAAAGGGAATATCCTTGTTTTAGTGGTAATTTAAATGCTCAATAATGAATGTTGTGATTAAGGTAACTTATATTTTATAAATCCCATGCGTATGGTTTAAGTGCTGTGTATCTCACTTTGATATTAATTTTAGTTCTATGAAGGTTTGGCAATTAATGAATATCGTTGAAACGGTAAAGCTTCATCTTTCAGACGTTGGTTATCCAGAGGCTAGTGTTAAAACAGGGCTGGTTCGATCTATATCGGCGCTCGTTTTTAAAACCATCAAAAATAAAGATATCTCTAATGTTTTGTCCCTGTGTACTCAATTGCTTGAAGAAAGGGATTGGGCGTTAGGTGTTATTGCTTACGACTGGGCTTTTAGAGTAAGAAAACAATATTCGAAAGAAACGTTTCCAATCTTTGAGCATTGGTTAATGGAGTATGTCACTGACTGGAATGATTGTGATGACTTCTGCACTCATGCGTTTGGTGAGTTACTGTCTCAATACAATGAGTTGTTCGAACTCATAACCAAATGGGTCGAGCATTCGAATTTTGCTGTACGTAGAGCTGCTGCTGTCATCTTAATTTATCCGATCAATCAGAATCGATACTCAGCGTTGGCTCCGCTTTGTGTGGCAGATCTATTGCTAGAAGATGGACATGACCTCGTGCAGAAAGGATATGGTTGGATGCTTAAAGTCCTCAGTAAAAAGGAACCTCAACAGGTTATTGGTTATTTAAACGCTAAGCATGCCGCAATACCAAGAGTTGCTTTTCGCTACGCGATTGAAAAGCTGGACGATAAAACTAAGCGAGAGTTAATGTTACTTTAACCACTGGCACTCCTCAAATCATCATCAGAATCCGGTGTGATTAATTATAACGATTAAAATAGGAACCCAAGGTGCAAGAACAAACTAGAGGACTCGATCGAGAAGGGTTCATTCAAAATCTTTATTCGCCAAAGAACATTGCGCCTGAATTTCAAGACGTGGTGTCAGCAGTCGTTGATTCGCTGCTAAGAGAGCTTCCAGGTCAAGTTGATGGTATCTACTTGTATGGAAGCGTGCCTGGAGGAACGGCCATTGTTGGTCGCTCTGATTTGGATGTTTCTATCGTACTCGCTACGCCTGTTGGTCAGAGAGAAAAGGAAGTATTTAACCTACTTTCCGACACCATACCCCAAACCTATCCGCAAGTGACTAAGCTTGATATTGATCCAGGGTATCTCTCAGAGGTTCTGCAGCCCAACGAAGAATTCCATTGGCAGTTTTGGCTCAAGCATTGCTGCTGTTGTGTTTGGGGGAATGATTTATCTAATGAGTTCCCACTATACAAACCAAGCATTGAAATCGCTCAAGATCTCAATGGTGACTTGTCTACTTTTCTTGAGCAAATGCCCTCGAGTTTCAAAACAATGACTGATGCGGATGTCGCTAAGGTGATTGGAAAGAAGTTGGTTCGAGTTGCGTATTACTTTGTGGCTGAGCAAGACGGCAGCTGGTACACCAACCTGAGCCAGTGTGCTGCAGTCGCCAAGCGCTATTACTCCAATCAAAGCGACGATATTGAGCTAGCTCATCAATACGCTCTCGGAAATTTGATATCTAAAACAGAAGCTTTTGAATTGTATGAAAGGCTGAGTAAAAAGCTTGTTGTAAATTAAGCATTAACACAAGCTAGAACAACAAACTTAACTACCTTTGTAACGGCTTTAGGAAAATTAGATGGATGTCCACGAGTGTGTTTCTTTTATCATGCTGAAGGAATCGCAGGTATTACTAGAAAAGCGTAGTGAGTCTAGGGAGACCGATCCCGGTTTAATCACTATACCTGGCGGCCATATTGAACACGGTGAAAACCAGGTTCAGGCGCTGTTTCGTGAACTTGATGAAGAGCTTAATGTTGTTCCGATTGATTACCAATACTTGTGTTCGCTTTACCATCCTACGAAGGAACTTCAGTTGATTCATTATTTTATCGTGAGTGACTGGAAAGGAGATATCACCGCTCAAGAGACTGATGATGTTAAGTGGTATTCACTAGGTTCAGCTCCTGTTGGTATAGCAGCCGATGGTATTGCTTTGAAAGAAGTATAGCGCGTGGGTAGGTATCTTTAGTTTGGATTCGATAAGATGTTTTGGACGTTTTTTGAGGGCTCAAAAACGGTGAAACCCCGATGTTGGTAGCATCGGGGTTTCGAATTTCTAGATTTCTCGACTGGTAAGATCGATTATCTTTTCTATGCAGAAGGCTGGATTAATCCAATCTTATTCCTTGGTAGGGAATTAGATGCGGATGAAGTCCATGTGCTCAACTTTTGGCTTGAACGCGTGACGTTGAACGTCTTGTGGCTTAACCTTAACTTCTGCGCCGTCAATCAGTAAAGTGATTGCTTCGTAGAATTCAGGCTTGTCCATTTGGTTGATCACGTCAGCGTGAACAAGTTCGATAGCTACAGCTTCAGCTTCACCACCGTAGATTACAGCTGGGAATTTACCAGCGTGACGTAGGCGGCGGCTCGCACCTTTACCTAGTTCAGTACGTACTACTGCTTCAAATTTCATAGTTTTACTCTCAAATTAGTAAAAATTAACTTCACACCTCAATGCGACCTTGAGTGTGTGGTAATGCTTAAACATAAAAGTTCATGCTTAAGCGAGCGCGGATACTAACATCACATTCCAATATGAGCAAGTCAGAAGCCCATCTCAAAGTGAATTTCCTTCGATAATGGGTTCGTTTGGAGATAAAACGTTCGCTAACGCTTGTTTAGCGCATTTTACTCCCTTTTACATCGCAATCCTTATCTATTTATATCACTGCTAAATCATCAAGTTAATGAACGGAAAATGAATGTTTGCCTAAGACTTGGTTAAGTCTTAGTTCGTTAATCTTAGTGTTAATTAAACAGCAGAATGAATAGGTGAAAATATGAAACCGGTAAGCATTGTCGTAATTACGCTAAACGAAGAGAAACGCATTAGCCGCTTAATGGAAGAGTTGAGCGTGCAAACCCACCAAGAGTTTGAAGTGATTGTTGTCGACTCGAACAGTGAAGATAACACCAGAGAAGTGGCGCAAGCTTATGAAAACGCGTTGCCAAAATTAACGGTGCATCACATGGAAAACCGTGGTGTGAGCTTTGGCCGAAACACGGGTGCTTCATTGGCGCAATACAACCGAATCCTTTTCTTAGATGCTGACGTGAGCTTGCCTCGAAACTTCCTTGCGAAAGCGCTTTATGAACTAGAAGAGAAGAAGCTTGAAGTGGCGGGTGTGTACATGAGCTCGAAAGGTTTGCCGCTTGTACACAAGTTTGGTTACGGGCTATTTAACGCAGGCTTGTTTACTACTCAGTTCTTTTTCCCGACGGCGATTGGCGCATGTATTTTCTCGACTAAACGGGCGCATGATGAGATCGGCGGTTTTGATGAAGAGATCGTCCTGTGTGAAGATTGTGACTACGTAAAACGTGCGAGCAAAACATGGCGATTTAGATTCCTAAATATGACTTTTGGTTTTGACCCACGTCGCTTAGACCAAGATGGCGTTGTGAAGACAGGCTCTACTTATCTTAAAGCCAATGTAAGACGCTTCTTTAAAGGAGAAATGCGTAATAACGAGATGAACTACAAGTTTGGTCACTACAAAGAACAGTAAGCGTTGAGGTTGTTATGTTTGATGGACTAGGGTTGTTTCTGGGAGCATTGGGTGATGCTCTCATTGGCCCAAACCTATTTGTACCGGGAGAGCCGTTCTTTATCGCAGCGGGCTTTCAACTGTATTCAGGTGCATGGATGGCGTTGGTTTTGGTAATGCTAGGTGGTTTGCTTGGTGACCAAATCAGTTATTTCATTGGTTATAAATATGGTGCTAAGGCGCAACGAAGGCTTATTAAGTTTCGTCCCAAAACCAAAAGGTTAATCGCGCGCTGCCGCTATTTGGTTGCTCGTAAAGGTATATACATCATTCTTTTTGCTCGCTTATTAGGGCCTATCGCTTGGGTAGTGCCATTTATAGCGGGTTCGCATCGTGTACCGTGGCGCAATTTCAGTGTGTTGGCGTTTATCGGCTTGGCCCTTGGTGGAGGGCAGTTCATTGCTTGGGGCATGTTGTTGGCGCACGGCGTTGAAAACTTTCCGTGGCTTAATAGCCTTAAGATATTTATCTCTGAGCACAATAGTTTGATCGTCGGGGTATTCGCGGTATTGGTCTTCACCATTATCGGTTACCGAATGAAGTGGCGACGCTTGGTTCTTAAGTCGAGTGCGCTGATGTTAGCGTGGGTATTGTTTGCGAACTACGCCCACTTTTTTTGGAAAGCGGATGATTTTCAGAATCAACAAGAGACGGATCAAATAAACAAAGTAGACTGGAACTCGGTTACCTATAAAGCATTCCCAGGGAAATCGTCATTCTACTCGGCGCAAGCGATCAACGTCATTTATGTTGGAGTAACCCCAAGAGACTTAATGAAACAATTAGGCTGGATAGAGAATCAAACCTTCTCTCGAAATGAGATTGAATGGGCTGGCTATCTCGCATTGCTTAGAGACAAAACGCCACCTGTATCTGATTTGTATTGGCGAGACAAGCCGCAAGATATGGCGTTTCAATTGCCGGGTAATTTGATGAAGCGCAGCCATATTCGCTGGTGGCGCGCAGGTGTTGATATTAAAACTAACCAGCCTCAGTGGTTAGGCGCAATTAGCTATGATGATGGCCTTAAAGTCACCCCTTATTCTGGCATTGTGACCGTACTTCATAACATTGACCCTAATGTTGATGAAGAGCGAGATAGGCTCGCTAATCAGATACGAGCGTCACTACCAGACATCGAGCTAGACAAGTACCCATTGGCAACGGTGGAAGTGATCAATGAGGAGCATGACTATTACACGGATGGTCGGGTATTAATGATTGGAGCAACGAACCTGAGTAATAGTTCACAAACTTTAAATGTCGCGGTGAACGATATTCAGAGTGATATATAAGGTCGACTCAACGAAGTCTTTCTTCGTAGTGCTCTGGTTTTTCTTAGATATCAACAAACTCGAGCCTTGTTTGAACCCTCAATCAAACAAGGCTTTGCACTATCTGCTTGCCATGTTTATCCAAACATCACCTTCTCTCAAGCAATGCCTCGGCTATAACTTGTTCTACTTTGACTATGCTCATTAAGGGCGAGTAAGCGGCGAAAACTAAGGACAACGTTATGCAAATGAATCCGATTGGTTGGTTTGAAATTTATGTTGATGATATGTCGAGAGCAAAAACTTTCTACGAGTCAGTATTTAAAGTGACGCTGGAAAAGTTGAACAATGAAACGGGAATCGATGTTGAGATGTGGGTATTCCCTTGCGAAATGGAGAGTTACGGTGCCACAGGTGCTTTATGTAAGATGTCCGATGTAAAAGCGGGAGGCAACAGCACCATGGTTTATTTCTCTTGTGAAGACTGTGCGACAGAAGCAAGTTTGGCTGCGGCCAATGGCGGCACGTTACAAGTGCCAAAAATGGACATTGGTGAGCATGGTTTTATTAGTGTAGTTAGCGATACAGAAGGCAATATGATTGGGCTACATTCGATGGGCTAATTATGTTGAAGTGAGCAGTGTTTCGTTGAACCGAGATAAAACTAAGCCCTAACATTACGCTAGGGCTTATTGGTTTCACTTTTACTTAGCTTGTTCAGCCTTTACTTATTTTAAGCACCAGAGAAGCTTTTAAGCCGCCCATTGAGCTCTTGCTGAGCGTTAGGCTGCCTCGGTAACTGTGTGCCATTTCATTTACGATATTAAGCCCTAAGCCTGTTCCTGGTGTGGTTTCATCAAGTCGGACGCCACGTTTGGTCACTTGCTCAAGCTTCTCTTCAGGAATGCCTTGGCCATCATCTTCAATCACCAACTCTATGTTGCCATCGTCGAGTTCATTTGCATGGACGCGAATAATGCTGCCCGCCCACTTGTAACTGTTCTCGAGTAGGTTGCCGACCATTTCATCAAGGTCGGTTTTTTCTACTGCCACTTCAATCTCAGAGTCTAGCTCGTTAATCATGGTGACTTCATTGGCAGCGTAGACTTTATCAAACGCCATTGAGATAGCTTCGACACGCTCACAAGGTGAAGACTTCACCGAAAGAATGTTCATTGCACCTGCCATACGAGCGCGGCCAAGGTGATAATCAATTTGGCTTTGAATCTGATGAATGGGCTGTTGCAGCAGTGCCTTGTCATCCTCTGGAAGTCGCTCTATCTCATTTTTTAGAACTGAAAGCGGTGTTTTCAACGCATGAGATAAGTTACCCGCGTGGTTACGAGCTCGTTCTAATAACTCTTGATAGTGAAAGAGCAGGGCATTGAGGTCAGAGACTAATGGAGAAACCTCTTTCGGGTAGTTATCGCTTAACCCTTGTTGCTCGCCGTTTCTTAGCATTACCAGTTCGCGTTGCATCTTGCTGAGCGGTAATAACGACCAACTGACTTGAATACCGATCAACATCAGCACGCCAACAAACAGCAACATTAGGATCAACCAGACTTGACCAGTAAGCTCTGTCAGTGTGGATTCTAATGGATCTTCATCAATACCAATGGTGATCGTGACAGGGTCGCTCAGTTCAGGCAGGTAGATATCTTGCTCGATGTAAATCAGCTTTTCCTTCTCTGGCCCTTTGACTGATGTGTGAATCGGTGAACGCTTGATGGTGAGGTCTTTATCCCATAGCGAGCGAGATCGAATGATCTGCTCTTGGGTAGCGGCGCGCCAATAAATACCACTGTAGGGCTGGTTGAACCTAGGATCAGACAGACGCTCTGCCATGATCAGGTTACCACTGTCATTGGTTTCGATATTGGCGGTTAACTCATCCATGGTTAAGCCAAGCTGCTGCTTCATGTCATCGACGAGGTAGTCGTTAACCAGTTTCGGAATCCCGACACCAGCCGCTAATATCATCGCACCTAGCCAAAAAGCCGCAGCAAGGAGCAAGCGGCTTTTTAAACTGATGTTTTTAAGTGTTCGTTTCTTTAGATTCATGCATTTCCAACCTGCCTTTGCTCATCGTAACTTATCGTATTGCGATGATCAGAACAGGCTGTCCACTTAATTAATGGTTGCTCTTGGCGTGATTGACGACTGAGCTATTCAGCATTCAGTTGGTAGCCAAGGCCACGAACGGTTTTGATGATCTTTGGTGCGATTTTCTTACGAATACGACCGATGAACACTTCAACCGTGTTTGAGTCTCGGTCGAAGTCTTGCTTGTAGATATGCTCAACCAACTCAGTGCGCGAGATAACCTTGTTTTGGTTATGCATGAAGTACGCGACAACTTTATATTCCAGCGCCGTGAGGCTAACTGCTTGACCTTGCCACAACACTTTAGAACTGCGTGTGTCTAGGCTTAGATCACCGATTTGAAGTATCGGAGCAGCACTGCCTGATGCTCGGCGCAGTTGAGCTCGGATACGGGCAATCAGCTCGACCATCTCAAATGGCTTAGTTAGGTAGTCATCAGCACCGGCGTTCAAGCCCTCAACACGTTGAGTTAGCGTGTCACGAGCACTTAAGATAATCACTGGCGTGTTGATGTTTTCGTCTCGAATGCCTTTTAATACCGTTAGGCCGTCAAGCTTAGGTAAACCTAAATCGAGGACAATCGCGTCCCATTCTTCTGACGTTGCACGGTAGAGTGCGTCGATACCATCTTGAGAGAGCTCTGGAACCCAGTCGGCCCCCTCAAGTGTTTCAATAATTTGTTGGCCCAAACGAGGCTCATCTTCAACGACTAAAATTTTCATAATTGTTCTTCTAATTTCTTCTAATGACTGTTCGTCGTGCTTAGCTCTTCGTCGTACGTAACTAGTCGCCGTGTTTAATTGCGTCTTTAAAGTTGCGGCCTTTGATCATAAGCATTTCTAACGTCTCAGCGTTGTATTCGACTTTGATGATGTTGTTTTGGTAATTGATTTTTAGTTCATACACCCAAATGTCGTCATCTTCTTCTAGTTCTACTTTAATGATTCTGCCATGAAGATCGTTTTCAACCGCCGCATACATTTCTGAGAAAGGGCGAATGTAGCCTTCTCGTACGGCTTCATAGACTTCGTCTTGATCTTCTTCAAATTCGATGCTGGTTCCTGCTTTATGAACGTCCTGCACTAATTCATGACCATTATGATGTGAGTCAGCCCATGCGCCAGCAGAAACAAATAAGCCTAAGCTTATAGAAAACAAAGAAATCATAGCTTTACTAAACATAGCGAATCCTAGAGAAGGTTGATAGCGTTCAGTATAAAAAAGTAATTCTGAACAGAAAGTGAACCTGATTAATAATGAGAATTTGATACCGAAAAACTTAACGCTTAAATGGCGCAGGCTTTAATACATAAGATTAATTGCCGAGTGTTAAGAACGTAAGACTTACTTTTATTCTTAACCTTAACGCTGCTGTAGTTCGTCTTCGAATATCTTGTCTCTCATTTTCCAAAAGCGTCCGACTTTACGGGCAATCACGAATTGAGGTGGGCGGAATCTATGTTGGTGAGCAACCACTTTCGTCGGTGAGGCTTCTTCGAAAGGGCGATGTCTGTCTGCAAGGTGAGGGCGAACAAACTGGTCTTTGAAGTTCTGCTTCTGCTTTTTGCTGGTTAATGACCAAAACTCATGCACTTGCGCTTGGTTTTCTCCGCGATAGGTGACCTTAAGTTGTGATTTACCTTTCTCGTCTTTAAGCACGTTGAGGTCCATTTCCAAGCATTCAAATACCAAGGCATCTTTTAGGTTCAGTGCTTCTTTTAGCTTTTTGTCTGGGTCGACTAAGGTTGCATCGCACTCATGACAAATGCGCGCAGCAATGTCATTATCAGCACCACATTCACCGCAATATTTCGCTCGGAAGCGATAATTACAGTGCTCGCGCTCGCCCGTGTCTTCATCGGTAAAGTAGCCTTGGCATTTGCGCCCAAAGTGCTCAAGCAAGAAGCCATTGCTGTCTAGCTTGCCCCAAAAGTTATTATTGAAGCCGCACGCAGGGCAAGGGATGGTGATGATTTCACTGTCTGAATCGGGTTTAGGGTCGCCAACCTCAGGTTGGTAGAGGTCGTAACTGTTGCCCGCATAGTCGAGCACCAAACACTCTTTTTTACCCGGAGATAGGCGTAAGCCACGGCCAACGATTTGTTGATACAAACTGATGGATTCTGTCGGGCGCAAAATCGCGATTAAATCGACGTGTGGCGCATCAAAACCTGTGGTTAATACCGATACGTTAACCAAAAACTTGATTTTACGTTCTTTGAAGTCGCTGATAATTTGGTCACGTTCGAGAGTTGGTGTATCACCAATCACAATTGAAGCTTCACCTTCTGGCAATAAGCCGAGGATCTCTTGCGCGTGTCGAACGGTCGCAGCGAATACCATGATGCCTAGTTTATCTTGGGCTAGGTGAATAATCTGATCGACAATCTGTGGGGTCGCTCGTTTCGATTGCTCGATCACCATGTCGAGTTCTGCTTCTTTGTAGCGACCAGTGCTCGCGGGCTTTAACTGCGAAAAGTCATAGCTCAACACGGGTGCATCAATCATGCGTGCAGGAGTTAAGAAACCTTCATCGAGCAGGTAACGAATCGGCAGCTCAAAGATACAGTCGCGGAAGAAACGTGGCTCATCTGAACGCACTTGACCGCGAGTGTGGTATTGATAAATCCAACCCATCCCAAGACGATATGGGGTCGCTGTTAATCCAAGCACCTTGATGCCCGAATTATTCTCGCGTAAGTGAGTGATGACTTTCTGATAACTACTGGTCTTTTCATCGGGAACACGGTGGCATTCGTCGATAACCAACAGCGAAAATTGGTTAGAGAATGAATCGAGATTTCGCACCACAGATTGCACCGAAGCAAACACGACTTGTTGGTCGGTCTCTTTGCGTCCTAAACCCGCAGAGAAAATCGAGCCTTTCAGCCCGTAACCTTCATACTTTTCATGGTTCTGTTCAACCAACTCTTTTACGTGAGCAAGCACCAACACTCGACCTTTCGCAAGCCTTGCTAACTCTGCAATCACAAGGCTTTTTCCTGCACCTGTCGGAAGCACGAGCACTGCCGGAGTTTGGTGTTTTCTGAAGTAATGAATCACTGATTTTACAGAATCAGCTTGGTACGGGCGGAGTGTATACATATCGCGTCTTGTAAGAAGGAAAACAAATAGTGTGAAATAGCTCAACTAATTGAGCAAAGGTGACTATAATACCCGACTTAGATTAGTTGAGGTATTCATGCGTTTAGATAAATTTCTGTGCGATGCATTAGGCGTCACTCGAAGAGAAGCAACACACTTATTAAAATCCAAGGCAGTGACAGTAAATGATGTCATTCAAAAAAGCGGTTCACTCAAGGTAACTGAAGAGTGCGTTGTCGAATGGCAAGGCAATGAACTGAATGTTCACGGCCCACGTTACATCATGCTTTATAAGCCTGAAGGCTTTGTTTGTTCGCATGAAGATGGCGCAAATCGTATCGCGTTTGAATTACTTGATGAAATCAAAATGGACAAGCTGCACTTTGCTGGTCGTCTAGATATTGATACAACAGGTCTTGTGTTGATTACAGACGATGGTAAGTGGTCTCACCGTATCACTTCGCCAAAGCACAAGTGCGAGAAGACGTACCGTGTGTGGTTGGTTGAACCTGTTGAAGACGATTACGTTGAAAAATTCAAAGAGGGCATCCAGCTTAAGAGCGAAGATGGCCTAACACTTCCTGCACACCTAGAAGTTCGTGCAGAGCGTGAAGTGCTGCTAACGATTCACGAAGGCAAATACCACCAAGTTAAACGTATGTTTGCTGCTCTTGGTAACAAGGTAGAAGCACTACACCGTGAACGTATTGGCGAAATTGAGATGGACGAATCTTTAGAGTTAGGTGAATACCGTTACCTAACGCAAGAAGAAGTCGATTCAATCTGGAAGTAGTCCTTAGCTAGAAGTTGCTCTTAACAAGAAATTGTTCTTAACAAGAGACCACTTTTGCTGGAAATAGCCCTTTCGTTGTAAAGCCGACCATGGATAGCGTCGGCTGATGATGTTGACTGGTACTAGGAAAGTCTCAGCCAATCTTTGACTCGCGTACTCACGCTAGTCCCTAGCTCTATCAGTTGAACATTCGGAGAACCATGCAAACATCGACCTCACAGAGCCAAAGCTCCCAACTAGAAACACCTCAATTAGGCTTAGTGCTGTTTTTGATTCTAGGTGCGATTGGTGCACTTACTCCGCTAGCCATTGATATGTATCTGCCAGCGATGCCGACCATTGCTAAAGATCTTGGTGTGACGGCGGGTGAGGTACAAATCACGCTAACAGCCTATACCGCAGGTTTCGCGCTGGGGCAGTTGCTGCATGGCCCGTTGGCGGATAGCTATGGTCGCAAGCCTGTACTGCTTATTGGTGTGTTCTTGTTTGCTATCGCTTCTATGGTGAGTGCGACAACTCATGGCATTGAAGCGCTGACTTACATCCGTACCGCTCAAGGTTTTGCTGGTGCTGCGGCGGCCGTTATCATCCAAGCGGTGGTAAGAGATATGTTCGATCGTGAAGATTTCGCAAGAACCATGTCTTTCGTTACTTTGGTGATGACAGTTGCGCCATTGGTTGCTCCGATGATTGGCGGTTACTTAGCGTTGTGGTTCGGTTGGCGTTCAATTTTCTGGGTTCTGGCTATTTTTGCGGTGATCGTAATTCTGGCGGTATCGATGAAGATCCCAGAAACGCTTCCTGCAGAAAACCGACAACCATTGCGCTTTAAAACCACGATTCGTAATTACGCCCGTTTATGTAAAAACCCGACCGCTATGGGCTTGATTTTCTCGGGTGCATTCTCGTTCTCTGGGATGTTTGCATTCTTAACTGCAGGCTCTTTTGTCTACATTGATGTCTATGGCGTACGTCCTGACCTGTTTGGTTACCTGTTCGGTTTGAATATTGTTGCTATGATCTTGATGACGAGCATCAACGGTCGAATCGTTAAGAAAGTGGGCTCTCACGCTATGCTCAGAGTCGGTTTAACCATTCAACTGTTTGCGGGCTTAGGTTTGTTAGTCGGTTGGATGTTAGATATCGGTTTGTGGGGTATTGTGCCATTCGTGATGCTGTTTATCGGCACACTGTCTACCATTGGTAGTAACTCAATGGCACTGCTTTTAAGCGGATACCCGAATATGGCCGGCACAGCTTCTTCGCTTGCAGGCACATTAAGATTTGGTACTGGTTCTGTAGTGGGGGCAATTGTTGCTATGCTACCAAGTGACACTGCAGGGCCAATGGCTATGATGATGGCAGCATGTGCAATACTGTCAGCATTACTATATTGGACATTAGGAAAGAAGGCATAATGTCAAAATACTATATTGAAATTCAGAAGTTAGTGAACGATGCGCTGGGCGAGCTGTATGCTCTGCATAAGTCTGGTAAAGCGATCGACGCACCTATCGCGAACAACCTTTATCTTGTTCGTTGGGTAACAAAAGCGATTAAATCTCAAGCTTATGATCGCGTGATTGTGCCTGACTTAGTTCGCTGGCAGAAACAGGGTCGCTCAAAAGGCAACAACTCTGATTTAACTTTTACCTTTAAACGTATTTCTGCGTTTTACGGACGTTTTTTCCCTGAAGGCGAAGAGCCTAAAACGCTAAAAGACAGTGATGTTGAAGCGTTCATGGACAAAATGTACGAGATGGGTTGGAGCGTATCGAGTGAAGACGAGCTAACGACTGGCGGCAAGATTCAATTCTTCACCGATGGCGAGCACTCTTTTGCTTTATGCGGTAAACAGTGTGACGACTCTTTCGACGGGGAGTTGATGGTTAAGCCAATGAACTGGTTTGTTCGTGGCAACCATGCTGAGTTCATCCAAGCGGCGATGGAAGCGGGCTTCATGCTTCACAAAGTAACGGACTATAAGTCTGCGGTGAAGTATCACGGTGAATACATCGTTTACCCTGCTAACCAAGGCAACCAACTGGCTGAGATCCCAATTAGCGTTATCGGCTAATAGCGGATTCGAGATGAGAGATACGAAGAGCGGAATTATCCGCTCTTTTTTGTCTCTCATAGCGCGTGTCGCTAATTTGCTTTTAATCTTTTCGCATCTCGTCACTCGAATCCCGCATCTGCTTTTAATCCTGTTCTTTAGCCTGCTTCTCAATTGCCTTCACCATGCCTTTAAAAATAAACAGGTGGGCTGGCATCATAGCAAACCAATACAGTAACCCTAGAAACCCCTTTGGATGCCACCAAGCCGAGATATTCAGCTCGCGAGAGTCACCGTGGTCAGAGACAGTAATCTCGAGTCGCCCTAAACCGGGGCCTTTCATACCGAAAAGCAGAGATAAAAACTGATTCTCTTCACAGCGAATGACCTTCCATGAATCGATTTTGTCACCGACTTTTAGGTTGGGCCCTTCTGGCATTTGTCGAACCGGTACACCGCCACCGAAAAGAACATCCAACCATTCGCGTGTGCGCCATAAAGTGTTAGCAAAGAAGTAACCTTGCTTCGGGCTTCCGATTTGCTGAGCAACATGCCAAAGCGATTCCAATGAAGCGCTTGAGGTGATACTTGCGCCTGTTTTCTTCGGGTAATAGCCATACCCAGCTTGCCAGCGTTTGAATGCGGTTTTATCAAAGCCCCATACATTGCTTTTGACAAAGTTTCCTTCAGCGTGAATGGCTTGTTCAACCATATTTTCGAACGAGATAAGCTTCTGAGGGTACTTTTCTCTAATGATGGTCGAACTGGCGATGAAGTCGTGCTTTAAGCCTGCAAGTAGTGCTCTACCTATGTTAGACGGTACAGAAGTCACCACACCTAACCAATATGAAGCAATCTTTGGTGTCAGTAGCGATGTCGCCCATAGTTTGAGTGGACGATCGGCGGTTTTAGCAATATGAGCAAATTGGTTTCGGTAAGAGACAATATCCGGCCCGCCAACCTCAAAGGTTTGGCTTTCGCTAGGCGTGTCTTGTGCGAGTTTTAGTAAATAGTGGTTCAGGTTCTGCAAAGCAATCGGGTTGGCTTTAGAGTCAACCCATTTTGGCGCAATCATAATCGGCAAGTTGTACACGAAATCTCGCATGATCTCGAATGCCGCAGATCCTGGGCCAATGATCACGCCAGCTTGAAGTTCGGTAACGGGTACAGGCCCTTTACGAAGCAATTCGCCGGTTTTCTTTCTCGCTTGAAGGTGCTCTGAATCACCAGTCTGAGGCTGTAAAGAACTCAGGTAGATGACGTGTTGATTTTTTGGCCCAAGAGCAGAAACAAAGTTACGGGCTAAGTTCAGCTCATAATCGATAAAGTCGTGGCCTTCCGCCATGCCATGGACGAGAAAGAAGATAAGATCAAAGTCGGGGACTAAGGCTTGTGTCGCAGCTTGATCGGCCAGATCAAGATACTCAAGCGATAAGCTTTCGTGAGGCTCGGTCCGTGCCTTTAAATAGTCGATATGCCTTGCTGCTGCCGTGACTTGATAGCCTTGCTCAAGCAGGAGAGGGAGGAGTTGCGAACCAACATATCCAGAAGCGCCTAAAACCAGTACTTTCTTCATTGTTACTCCATTTATATCTGTGGTTAAAAACCGAACATTGATATAATAGCGCGATATTTATCTTTATTCATCAATACGTTCCGTTTAGGTATCTCTCTATGTTGCTCTCTTCAATTATTCATCACACACGAGGTGATTTTGTTCGCAGGCTTATTGCGATTGCACTGCCCATCACCTTGCAGAGCATTATGTTTTCAAGCCGAGGCTTGGTGGATGTATTGATGTTGGGCCAACTTGGCGAAGCAGACATCGCAGCTGTGGGGGTGGCGAGCCGAGCGATGTTCGTGACGACCATTATGCTGGTGGGTGTTACCACGGGCGGTGCTCTTCTTACTGCTCAATATTGGGGCGCGGGTAACAGACAAGGTGTGAGAGAAAGCACTGCGCTGACGTGGCTGGTGTCGACACTGTTTGCTTTACTGACTATCGCGTTTTTCGTTTCATTTCCTGCACAAATCATGGGCGTGACGACCGACTCTCAAGAGGTCATCAACTTAGGCGTTGAATACATCGTAATTACGTCATTTAGCATGCTAGCGGTATCGTGTGTCAGCAGTATGGCTGTGGGTTTGAGAGCGATGCACAAACCCGGGCTAAGTACATTTTTCAGCGGTATCGGCATCCTGTCTAACGTGTTCTTAAACTGGGTGCTGATCTTCGGTAACTTAGGCTTTCCTGCGCTTGGAATCAAAGGTGCGGCGATTGCGACGGTACTGAGTGGCGCGATTGAAGTCGCGACTTTGTTTGGTTATCTCTATTTCTCTAAGCATTTATTAGCATTTAAGTTTTGCGATATTAAAGCGGCAGCTTCGATTGATAAGGTGGTTCGCTTCTTGAAGCTGTCTCTGCCGACCACGTTTAACTTCTTAGCATGGGCGGGTGGTTTGTTTGCTTACCACGCGATCATGGGGCAATCGGGCGTTCAAGGTCTGGCTGCGCTATCGGTCATGACGCCGGTTGAATCTATCTCATTGAGTTTATTGATTGGCCTTTCGAATGCGGCAGCTGTTTTGGTGGGTAATCAACTTGGTGCGAAAAACAATGAAGCGGTTTACTATCAAGCGCTTGGCTTAACAATTTTGTGTTTCTTAACTAGTATTGTTGTAGCCGTTTTTCTCTATTTCGTTCAAACGCCAATACTTAATGCCTTTAGCGCGCTGACGGAAGAAACCAGAGCCCTCTCAGAGAAGTTCATTCTGATCCTCTGTGTGGGTATTGTCATTCGCTCGGTGCCATTGACTGTGATCGTTGGGGTGTTGAGAGCGGGTGGTGATGTGAAGTTCTGCCTCTATCAAGATTTGATTGCTCAGTGGGTGATCGGTATCCCATTGGCAGCCATCGCGGCTATCTATTTTAAGTTTCCACCTGAGTGGGTATATCTGCTTTTCCTAACGGAAGAAGTCCTCAAGTGGGGCGGGTCGCTCTATCGCATGAAAACAAGAAAATGGATTAAAAACTTGATAGGAAGTTGAAGTAGGGCGCACCAATCGCATCACTTTATCGTTGGCGTGTGATCTATCTTTCAAAATACTTCCTCCTAACAGGGAATTAGTGTAGATTCTCCTTCCAAATTCTAACTAATGCGAGCTGTTTAATGTTAAAGCTGTCAGACCTATGTAAAGGCTATGTCGATGGGGGGGAGTTTCACCCTGTTTTGCAAGGTGCTGAATTAACATTAAACCAAGGTGACCAGCTGGCATTAATGGGAGAAAGCGGTTCAGGTAAAAGTACTTTACTGAATCTTATCGCGGGCTTAGACCTAGCGGACTCAGGTGAAATCGCTTTTCCTCACTTCAATATGCACGACTCAACCGAGCGTGACCGCACCGCTTATCGCAGAAACAACATTGGCCATATTTTTCAGCAATTCAACTTACTGCCAACGTTAAATATTGCCGATAACATCCGTTTTTGCCGCCAGTTAAAAGGCTTACCTGAAGACAAAGGTCTCTGGAGACAGATTCTCTCTGCTTTAGATCTTATGCCTTTACTTGGCCGTTACCCTGAAGAAGCGTCTGGTGGCCAACAACAACGTGCGGCCATTGCGCGTGCGCTGTATATGGAACCAAAAATATTGCTGGCCGATGAGCCGACCGGTAGTTTAGATGAGCGTAATGCAGAAGCGGTAATGCGTTTGCTGACCTCTTTGGCTCGTCAATTAGAATGTACGTTGCTGTTGGTAACACACAGTGAAAAAGTAGCTCTGCATATGGATGGTAGGATCCGTCTGCAAGGAGGGCAACTGCATGTTATGGCCCGTAGTTAAGGCACTACTCGGTCACTATCGACGTTACCCACTGCAGATTATTTTGGTATGGCTTGGTTTAACCCTCGGCGTATCACTTTTGGTTGGTGTTACTGCTATCAACCAACACGCCAAGCAAAGCTATGCGCATGGCGAAAAACTCTTTTCGAATCCTCTTCCTTACCGTATTCGACCAAAACACAACGCCAATAAAATCCCGCAAGGCTTTTATATCCAACTTCGCCGTGAAGGTTTTCAGCAGTGTTCTCCTCTTGATCACCATCGTATCACTGATGAAAATGGCGCAAACTTCATGGTTGTCGGTATAGATCCTGTTTCTATGCTTCAGCTACAACCTGGTATAGCGTTAAAAGATCTCACCGCTTTGAATCTCATGAAGCCACCATATCCAATCCTTGTCAGTGATGATCTTGCTGAACACATGGAATGGCACAACGGCGATTACATCCCTTTGATGGATGGTTCTGAACTTGGTCCTGTGGTTGTTGATCAAAATAATATGATTAATGGTACAAGGTTGATTGCGGATATCTCCTTGCTCCGAATGCTTAAACGCAGTGCTGGGCTTTCAGTGATTGCTTGTTCAGACATGCCCACTGAGAAGTTTGAACGTCTTAAAAATATGTTACCTAATGGTTTGACGATCTCTCGTAGCTCTAAGGCAGAGCTTGAGTCGCTGACCAGTGCGTTCCACTTAAACCTAAAAGCGATGGGTATGCTGTCGTTTGTGGTTGGTTTATTTATTTTCTATCAAGCGATGTCGCTTTCTTTTATTCAGCGTCAACCGTTAGTCGGGATTTTAAGACAAACGGGTGTGTCTGGTTGGCAACTGACTAAAGCGCTCTGTTTAGAGTTACTGCTATTGGTTTTACTGAGCTGGATCTGCGGCAATGTATTTGGCGTGATGCTAGCAAACCAATTGTTACCTGCCGTATCTTCAAGCTTGGGCGATTTATACGACGCTAACGTCGGCTTAACGATCGACTGGAATTGGCGTTGGAGTGGTTACAGCTTACTGATGGCATTGATTGGTGCTTTCTTAGCGTGTGCGTGGCCACTGGTTCGTTTACTTAAGTCTCAACCGATTCGTCTGTCTTCTCGTTTGTCTTTGATGCGTTTTGCGGGTACCGAGTTCACTTGGCAAGCGTTGATTGGCTGTGGCTTCTTGGTTGCTGCTGTTGCTGTGTATCAAGCCCCTCAGACTCAAGAAACGGGTTTTGCGATTATCGCGCTAATGCTGATCAGTGTGGCGCTATTTACCCCGTTTTTAATGTGGAAGTTATTTAACAGCCTCTCTTATTCGTTGCGCTGGGTTCGTGCTCGCTGGTTCTTTGCTGATGCAGCTTCCAGTATGAGCTACCGTGGCGTGGCGACGATGGCGTTTATGTTAGCCTTAACTGCCAATATTGGTGTAGAAACCATGGTCGGTAGCTTTAGAGATACCACTGATAAATGGCTAACACAGCGTTTGGCTGCCGATCTGTATATCTACCCAACCAACAATGCCGCTGCTCGTATGAGTAATTGGTTATCTGACCAACCTGAAGTGGATTCGGTTTGGTGGCGTTGGGAGAAAGATGTGGCGTCTCCAGTCGGTAGTATTCAGGTGGTCAGTACGGGGCCTTCTGAAGGTGAGCTAGAAGCGCTGACGATCAAATTAGGTATTCCGAATTACTGGTTTCACTTACATCACTCTAAAGGTGTGTTGATCAGTGAATCGATGTCTCTCAAGCTGGGGATTCGCCCTGGCGACTACATCGACCTCTATGACAGTCTCGGCTCTGGTTGGCAGGTTGTCGGTGTCTATTACGATTACGGTAACCCTTACCATCAAGTCATGATGTCGCATCGAAATTGGCTGTATGGGTTTGCAGGGCGGGGAAATGTCGGCCTTGGCGTAATACTCAAAGACGATGTGAATTCATTAGGGCTTCGCAGCCGATTAGAAAGCGTATTCAGGCTTGGCTCCGAGCGCGTTTTCGATAACAACAATATTCACAGTCAAGCAATGCGGGTGTTCGATAGGACGTTCGCGATTGCAGATACATTAGGTAACATCACCTTGGTTATCGCCGTCTTCGGTATTTTCTTTGCGACGGTTGCGGGAGAAGTGTCTCGCCAAAGGCATATTTCCTTGCAGCGCTGTTTGGGTGTCTCGGCGAAAGAGCTGATCCTGACAGGTAGTTTGCAGTTGTTTGTGTTTGGGCTTATTTCCTCCTTAATTGCGATTCCGCTCGGATTGGCGTTAGCGAGCCTAATTGTTGATATCGTGATAAAGCAGTCTTTTGGGTGGTCACTCGAGTTACAAGTGATTCCTTGGGACTATTTGCAGACATTTGCATGGGCCATGGCAGCATTGATGCTAGCTGGTGCTTTACCAGTGATGAGAATGATTCGGAACACTCCGATGAAGTCACTGAGGGATGCGCTTTAGTATGTTTTTACGGAATACTTCAACTAAGTTAAGACAACGAATTCTGTCTTCTCTGCTATTAATCAGTTTCTTCGGCATCTTTTTAAGTGTTTGGGGTTATTACTCCTATTTCATCGATCCTGGTGAAAAGGGCGTGAATGAAGTTAACTCAATATTGGTTAATGAACACTTCAATGTGTTCGAACCTGTTTTGCCAGACCGTAATGTTTCGCTACCACAAGATTTTAAGTTCCACCCAGAGTTTCAGCACGAGTGGTGGCATTACTTTGCATCTTTGAAAGGTGATGATGGTAAAGACTATTCGGTTCAGTGGAGTTTTTTTCGTATCGCAACGGACGAACGTGAAACACCGGGGTGGCAAAGCCCTCAAGTCTATATCTCAAATGTGGTGGTCTCTTCTAAGTCCAAAGTATGGAAAGAACAGCGCATGGCTCGTGGCGGTATTGGCCAAGCGGGAATGACTAATCGTCCATTCAGACTTTGGATTGATAACTGGAACTGGCGTGCACTCGGCAACACCCCATTCCCCGGGCGCCTTCAAGTGCAAACTGATACGTTTGGACTAGAACTCGACACCATTGCAAAAGGGCCCTATGTGCTCAACGGCGATAACGGTTATCAGAAAAAGCACGACTTATTACCTGTCGCGTCTTATAACTTCAGCGCTCCATTTTTATCGTTGAGCGGTGTGTTGAACCTAGACGGCGTTACCAAGGAAGTGGAAGGAACTGCGTGGGTACATAAAGAGTGGGGCAGTGGCTTACTTGGAGTGGGCCAACAAGGTTGGGATTGGTTTGTATTTAACCTCGATGACGGCACAGCGCTGAGCATTAACCGCTATCGTCATAACCAACAGTTGCCTTACATATTCGGGACATTAGCAACGCGCTCAGGCAAAGTTTACCAATTAACGGAATCCGACATTTCCATTCAACCATTGCAAAATACAACGTTGATGAATGGAAGACGGATGCCTTTGCAGTGGATCATTAACGTCCCTAAGCATGATATCAACCTCACAACGCGTATTATACGCAGGGATATGTGGCTTCCATTTGTCATACCATATTGGGAAGGGCCGATTAAGGCGAGCGGGAGCCATGAAGCGACAGGCTTTATGCAGTTAACTGGCTACTAAAAAACACCTAAGGCTATAATTTGATAGCCTTTTTTTATGCCTGCGCCTTTTAGCGTCCCCCAATGAATTGTGCATACAGGTTCGATGATCTCATCTATACTTAATTCATGGTGCATAACAACATTATGGAATATACGACGTATTGTTTAGTATTTGTAGGAAAAACCGAAGTTAAACATCCGAAGAAGTGATTATCTATCAATTAAACTTGGATATAAACTCGTGGTTATTCTTTGTTATTCGTTTATTTAAATAATAAATATAAGGGCGAAATCATGACCGACGTCATCCGTGACTTCTTTAAAATGGAATCTGCTGGCGGCATCATACTAGTCATCGCTGCGGCGATCGCAATGTTTGTAGCAAACTCACCACTGAACGAAATGTACCAAGGTGTACTTCACAGTTACGTTCTTGGTATGTCTGTGTCTCACTGGATTAACGATGGCTTAATGGCTGTCTTCTTCCTTCTAATCGGCTTAGAAGTTAAGCGCGAACTTTTAGAAGGCGCATTAAAGTCTAAAGAGACAGCAATCTTCCCAGCTATCGCAGCTGTGGGTGGTATGCTAGCTCCTGCACTTATTTACGTGCTATTTAATTCAAGTAACCCTGAAGCGCTTCAAGGTTGGGCTATCCCAGCAGCGACTGATATCGCATTCGCATTGGGTATTATGGCTCTTCTTGGTAACCGTGTACCGGTTAGCTTGAAGGTGTTCCTATTGGCTTTAGCAATTATCGATGACCTTGGCGTTGTTGTTATCATTGCACTGTTCTACTCAGGCGACCTATCAACGCTTGCGTTAACGGTTGGTTTCATCGCAACTGGTGTGCTGTTCATGCTAAACAACAAGCATGTAACTAAGCTGAGTGTGTATCTCATTGTTGGTGCAATTCTGTGGTTTGCAGTATTGAAGTCTGGTGTTCATGCAACGCTGGCTGGTGTAGTGATTGGTTTTGCTATCCCACTGAAAGGCAATAAAGGTGAACATTCTCCGCTGAAGCATCTAGAACATGCTCTGCACCCATACGTCGCTTTTGCAATCTTGCCAGTCTTTGCTTTTGCAAACGCAGGTATTTCATTGGAAGGTATCTCAATCTCAAGCCTAACAGGTATGCTACCGCTTGGTATCGCTATGGGTCTATTGATTGGTAAGCCTCTTGGTATCTTTGCATTCAGCTGGGGTGCGGTGAAATTGGGTGTTGCTAAGCTCCCTGAAGGTGTGAACTTTATGAACATCTTCGCAGTATCTGTCCTGTGTGGTATTGGTTTTACAATGTCTATCTTTATTTCATCACTAGCATTTGGCCCAACGAATGTAGAGTTTGACACACTAGCTCGACTAGGCATCCTGATGGGATCTACAACAGCTGCAATTCTAGGTTACTTCCTGCTAAGCGTTTCTTTACCGAAAACAGCAAAGCAACAAGAAGTAAAACTATAATCAGCGGTAGGCTCGTTTAACGGCGAGCCTATTCACTGATTAACAAGCTAACTTCTGAGTAGCAAGACGAGTCACAGAATCATCCTCCCCGATTCATGTGACAGCAAAGAACAAAAAAGCCGTGATAGGGTTTCCTATCTCGGCTTTATTGATCCTAACTGCTAGTATTTTTAGTTTGGTTAGTTATTGATGATCTAAAACTCCTAGATTCAACTCATTATTTTGATCGGCATGAATTGCGGATCGTTTTGGATGACCAGAGTGACAGTGTCATGTTATTTTTCTAGCGTGGTAAATATGGTCCACTCCTCGACGATCTGCTCATTCAGCCCGACAACCGTTGCTGTTACTCGACGGTTCAGTGCATGAGAAGTAGCATCGTTGCCATCGCTCTCTAAGCGGTTTTCACCGTAACCGACAACTCTTACTCGGCTCGGGTCTATACCATTCGACAATAATTCATCTTCAACGTGGTGAGCGCGCTTCTTTGATAACTCTAAGTTGTATTCACTCGCGCCGACTTTACTGGCGTAACCTTGAATCTCTATCGATGCACTTTGGTAGGTTTCTAAGAACTCAGCCATAGTGGTGATTTGATCTGAGAAGATAGGGTTAACTTCATAGGAGTCATTGGCGAAAAGGATGTTCAGCCGTCTGACTTCTTGCGAGCTAACCGTCTCTCCACAGCCTTCGTTGTCTACCAGAGACGACTCTGGTGTGCCAGGACAGGTGTCTCGTGCATTGACCACACCATCGTTATCATCGTCTTGCAGGTCAGAAATTTGCTCCGCTTCTGGCGTTTCTATGTAGGGCTCTTCATTTTGGCTAGAGCATGCACATAGCGTTATCGTTAATGCGGAAAGTAATAAATAAGGTCTCTTCATCATTAATACTCCACTGCCGTTGTCCACTCGTCTGGAATGTCGACCAGTAGAGCGTTCAATAGAGAGCCTGTCGCGTTCATTACACGGTATTTAGCGTACTGTTCAGAGTAATGCGCATCTAAGTAATCTTTGCGGGCTTCAAACAATTCGTTTTCAGTGTTAAGCAGATCAAGTAGCGTACGTTTGCCGATTCGATATTGTTTCTCATAAGCGATAACGGTTTCTGACGCCGAATCCACGTGATCAGACAAGAAGTTCTTTTGTTGTAACGTCAGATCCAATGCACTCCAAGAGAGGCGAAGGCCTTCTTCAACTTGTCGATAAGCACGATCTCTTAGATCTTTTGCTTTATTGAGTTGGTAAGCTGCAGCTTCTGAATTAGCACTATCGGTACCACCGTTGTAGAGGTTGTATCGCATTCTCAACATTGCCAAAGTCTCTTGGCTCGAACCTTCATCGCCTCCAGCATCATCTCGCCATGATTGAGATGCCTCGATAGAGAACGTCGGGTAGTTAACCCCTTTTGATTGTTTGTACTGGAAGTGCGCTGAATCGACATCTGCAGTCGCGACTTTGATGACTGGGTGTTGGTCCAGAGCATCAACAAGCGCGTCTGATAATGACAGAGGAATCATAGAAATATCGGCTCTTGGGTAGACTAAGCCAAGCGGTTCTTGACCCACTATTCTTCTAAATTGGGTGTGGGTATCAATTAGGTTGTTCTGTGCGGCTAATAAGTTGCCGTGAGCTTTTGCAATCCTTGCTTCTACCTGAGATACATCTGCGGTTGAGCCTATGCCTGAGACTGCACGCTTTTTGATGTCTTTATAGATTTTCTTGTGGATAGCGAGGTTACTTTCCGAAAGGGCTAAAACTTCAGTTGCTTTGACTGCGTCTAAGTAGATCTGTGTGACCTCTAGCGCTTTGTCTTCGGCATCCGCGAGCAATTGCAAACGAACCGATTCTGCTTCTGCGGCAGTACGATCAATATCATTGAGAGTCGACGAACCATCCCACAACAACTGAGTGAGGGATATGGTGGCTTCCTTTCGTGTGAGATCGGTATCAGGACCGTTGTTTGGCGCAGGGTTTATGCCTTCATAGCCAATACCAGCATCAAGATCGATACTCGGCCTATAAGCACCACCTGCGGCATCGTTTCGTTTTTGTACACTCACAAACTCATTAAAAATACTTTTTATCTCAGGATTGGTAGCCAAGGTAATGGCAACAGCCTGTTCTAAAGTCTGAGCAGAGAGTGGGGTTGCAATAGCTAAGCAACAGATGATGGGTAATTTAAACAGTCTCAAAGTAGGTCTCCTTCTACTTTTAAAAGCTCCCGCCTCCTCCCAACTAGCGTTTAACTACTTAATTGAGAAGGGTATTAAACGAAGCTTAGGACATCTGCTAGAAATTGCTAAGTTTGTTGGCTTTATTTCGACTGTAAGTCTCTATCGCTATTGATTAATTTACCAGTTGTGACAGGTGGCAAGCTTCGAGTAGATGTGTTGAAAATAAATGCAAGGCTAGAATTCGGCTTGGGCAGAGATTGGTAAACGTTGGTTAGGAGGTTGTTTGAAATACGTATCTCAGTGATAGCAATGTGCCAAGCGTGGTAGTTCGATTTTTAGTAAAAAATGACAATATAAAAAGAATCGATCGCGCTGTTTAGTTTGTAGCTGTAGCTGTAGCTGTAGCTGTGAAGAAGGGTAAGTAAGGTTTCACCCTAAACAACAAACAAAAAAAAGCCCAAACCAACGTGGTTTGGGCGGATACAAGTATAGGAGTTAATAAGGAAAATGCAGTAATTAAGAAAGCAGTGAGAAGAACAAGTTTGACGGCCTGTTAAACTTCTAAATACGCTGTTTTCTACCTAATTTAGGACTCTCCATTTCCATTTCAGTTCCAAGAAAATTCATTATTTTTTTCTTTTTTTATAAACACACAGCGATTCAATCGTTTAGTGCTGAGTTTTATTAACTGGTACGACCAATTTGTGAAAATGTGATGTTGCTTGCTTGTTAAATAAATGTACTAAGCGTATATTTCAAACAGTTGTTTAATACGAGTGATTGAAATGGCACCAAGAAGTACAACCAAAGACAAAATCTTAGATGTGGCTGAAGGCTTATTTGCTGAGCACGGTTTTAATGACACCTCTTTACGTACGATTACGAGTAAAGCGAATGTCAACTTAGCTTCAGTGAACTATCACTTTGGCGATAAGAAGACTCTGGTTCGTGCGGTACTCAATCGTTACTTAGAAGCATTTATGCCAGCACTGCAAGATGCATTAGTGAACTTAAACTTGAACGAAACGTATTCTATGAGTGACGTGTTTGAGTCGTTGAGACAGCCACTAAGAGCACTTAATGATGTTAGGCCAAATGGTACAAGCCGATTCATGTTACTTATCGGCAGAGGCTATACGGATGTGCAAGGACACTTGCGTTGGTTCATTACTACTCGCTACAGCGAAGTACTTTCTTTGTTTACGACATCTGTAATGAAGGCGAATCCGAACCTCACTCAAGAACAGTTATTTTGGCGATTACACTTCACCCTAGGGACTTGTGTATTCACCATGGCATCAAGTCAGGCTCTGGTAGAAATTGCAGAGAATGACTATGACAGAAAGATAGATGCTAAGGCAGTGGTCGATATTCTTATTCCATATTTAGCCGCAGGCATGTCAGCAGAAGAATAAAACAATAAAAAGCGAAACATTCACAACCAATATAGTGAACAAAAGGATCTGAACTATGAGCTCTCTAAGACAAAAATGGGTAAGTGACCCAGCTTTTAAACTCTTTAAAAAAGTACTACCACCACTATCTAGCACCGAGAAAGAAGCGATGGAAGCGGGTAGCGTGTGGTGGGACGGAGAGCTGTTTTCTGGTAAACCAGATTTCACTAAGCTGCACCAATACCCAAAACCTCAGCTGACAGCAGAAGAGCAATCGTTCATGGATAATGAGCTTGAAACCTTGCTCGCTATGCTTGATGACCACCAAATTGTAAAAGAAGATCGAGACCTTCCTGAAGAGGTGTGGAACTTCTTACGCAAAGAGCGTTTCTTTTCGCTAATTATTGCGAAAGAGTATGGCGGTCGTGAATTCTCAGCACACGCTAACTCAACTATCGTAACTAAGATTGCGACTCGCAGTATCAGTACTGCGGTTTCAGTAATGGTTCCAAACTCTCTTGGTCCTGGTGAGCTGCTGTCTCACTACGGCACTCAAGACCAAAAAGACTACTGGCTACCTCGTCTTGCTGACGGTACAGATATCCCATGTTTCGCACTAACAGGCCCAGAAGCGGGTTCTGATGCGGGTGGTATCCCTGATGTCGGTACTGTGTGCATGGGCATGCACGAAGGTAAAGAGACGCTAGGTATCAAGCTTAACTGGAACAAACGCTACATTACACTAGCACCAGTGGCGACGGTACTTGGTCTGGCTTTCAAACTGCACGATCCAGAAAAGCTACTGGGTGACAAAGAAGACATTGGCATCACTTGTGCGCTAATCCCGGCTGACCACGAAGGTGTTGTGATTGGTGAGCGTCATGACCCACTTGGTCTTGCGTTTATGAATGGTCCAACACGCGGTCACGATGTATTTATTCCTATGGAATGGTTAATCGGTGGTGCCGATTACGCAGGTAAAGGCTGGCGTATGCTGGTGGAATGTCTGTCTGCAGGTCGTGGTATCTCATTACCCGCACTTGGCACGGCGATGGGCCACCTAACGGCGAAAACGACCGGCGCATACGCTTATGTTCGTAAGCAGTTCGGTATGTCGATTGGTAAGTTTGAAGGAGTTGCAGAGAGTTTAGGTCGTATTGGTGGCTTAACGTATCTACTAGAAGCGACTCGTACACTAACAACTACTTCACTCGATATGAAAGAGAAGCCGGGTATCGTTACGGCTATCGCGAAATATCACATGACAGAAATGGCGCGTACTATCCTGAATGATTCAATGGATATCCACTCTGGTCGTGCAATTCAAGATGGTCCAATGAACTACTTAGCTGCGCCTTACCTAGGTATTCCAGTTGCTATCACAGTAGAAGGTGCGAACATCTTAACTCGCAACCTGATGATCTTCGGTCAAGGTGCGACACGTTGTCACCCATACGTGCTAAGCGAAATGGAAGCGGCAGCAAACCCAGATGAGAAGCAAGGTGCGAAGGATTTCGATAACTTGTTGTTCAAGCATATCTCTCACGCAACTAAGAACACGTTTGGTGCGTTCGGTGCGGCATTGACAGGCTCTAAGTTCATTAAAGCGGATATGAGCGGTCCAACGAAGCCTTACTACCAAGACTTAACTCGCTTGAGCCGTGCGCTTGCAGTGAGTGCGGATTTCGCAATGCTTACACTAGGTGGCGAACTGAAACGTAAAGAGCTTATCTCTGCACGTCTAGGTGATGGTCTAAGTTACCTATACATGGCGTCTGCAGCGCTTAAGAAGTATGAAGATGAAGGTCGTCAACAAGCTGACCTAGACTACGTACACTACGCGGTTCAACACTGTTTCCATAACGCGGCTAAATCGCTACAAGAAGCGTACAGAAACTTCCCGAACAAGATGGTAGGTAAAGTACTTAAAGGTCTAGTTTTCCCTGTCGGTAACCACTTTGAAAAACCAAGTGATAATCTAACGGTACAACTGGCAGAAAGCTTGATGACTCCGGGTGCACACCGTGAACGTCTAACTCACCTTTGCTACATAGGCAAAGAAGAAGAGGATAGTGTTGGCCTAATGGAGAATGCGTTCAATGCGATGTACAGCATCAAGCCTCTCGAACGTAAGATCTTCAAAGCAGTGAAAGAGGGCAAAGTGGCTCGTAAAGGTCTATTGCAAGATAAACTTGCTCAAGCACTGGCGGCAGATGTTCTTACTCAAGACGAAGTTGACCAAATCATTGCAGCAGACAAACTTCGCTACGCAGCGATTCAAGTTGACCACTTCAGTCATGATTACAGTGAAACTTTGACGCGAAAAGAGTTAAAACCTAAGCTAAATAGCGTTGCTTAGATAAAGAAATGACAAAAGGCACCTTATTAGGTGCCTTTTTTGTTTTTGTCGTAGAAGTTGCAATAGAGGCGTTAACAAATGGTGACTTAGTCAGCAAATATTCACTGAGTGCTCCAACCACTTGCATTTTCACCACATTTTTACAGAAATTAGATGCCATTTGCGTACGAAACTTTTATCCTTAACCTGATTTTTTAAGGAAGTTGAATATGATCATCAAACCTCGAATTCGCGGATTCATCTGTACTACAACACATCCAGTCGGTTGTGAAGCTAATGTAAAAGAACAAATTGCTTACACAAAAGCTCAAGGCCCAATCGCAAACGCACCTAAACGTGTACTAGTTGTTGGCTCTTCAAGTGGCTACGGCTTGTCTTCACGTATTGCGGCTGCATTTGGTGGCGGCGCTTCAACTATCGGTGTTTTCTTCGAGAAAGCCGGTACTGAGAAAAAGCCGGGCACAGCTGGTTTCTACAACTCAGCAGCGTTCGACAAGCTAGCTAAAGAAGAAGGCCTGTATTCAAAAAGCCTGAACGGTGATGCTTTCTCTAACGAAGCGAAACAGAAAACAATTGACCTGATCAAAGAAGATCTAGGCCAAATCGATATGGTTGTATACTCACTGGCGTCTCCAGTGCGTAAAATGCCAGAGACTGGCGAAGTAATTCGTTCATCTCTAAAGCCTATCGGTGAAACGTACACGTCAACTGCGGTTGATACGAACAAAGACACAATCATCGAAGCAAGCGTAGAGCCTGCAACTGAAGAAGAGATCAAAGACACTGTTACTGTAATGGGCGGTGAAGATTGGGAACTTTGGATCAATGCTCTTTCTGAAGCTGGTGTTCTAGCGGACGGTTGTAAGACGGTTGCTTACAGCTACATCGGTACTGAACTAACGTGGCCAATCTACTGGGATGGCGCACTAGGTAAAGCTAAGATGGATCTAGACCGTGCAGCGACAGCGCTGAACGAGAAGCTAGGCCAAACTGGCGGTACTGCAAACGTTGCTGTTCTTAAGTCTGTAGTGACTCAAGCAAGTTCTGCAATCCCTGTAATGCCTCTTTACATCGCTATGGTGTTCAAGAAGATGCGTGAAGAAGGTATTCACGAAGGTTGTATGGAACAGATCTTCCGTATGTTCAGCCAACGTCTATACAAAGAAGACGGCAGCGCGCCAGAAGTGGATGAAGTGAACCGTCTACGTCTAGATGACCTTGAGCTTCGCGAAGACATTCAAGATCACTGTCGTAACCTATGGCCTCAAATCACAACTGAGAACCTAAAAGAACTGACTGACTACGTAGAGTACAAAGAAGAGTTCTTGAAGCTATTTGGTTTCGGTGTTGAAGGTGTTGATTACGAAGCTGACGTTAACCCAGCTGTTGAATTTGATGTAGCTGACATCTAATTCAAGTTATCGAATCTAAACGAAATAGGCGCTCATTGAGCGCCTATTTTTTTGTCTGCTATTTGGTTCAAGAGATTAAGAGCAGATATGGGATTCGAGTGGCGGGATGCGAAGAGATTTAAGAGCGGATACGGCTACCGCGATTCGAAGGGGGACAAGAGTAGAAATAAGGGATGAAGAGAGTTAAGAGCAGGAGTGGGGAAGAAGGCTTGAACCGCTTAAAACAGGTTATAAAAAATGCACTAACCCAAAGTGAATTAGTGCATTCGAAATATCTAAGCTTGGCTGCTTTTAATGCAGCAGATGCTAGCTAATTATGATGATGAAAGTACCTGCTAAGGTCATCAATATATTGGCTATCGCATAAGTACCCGCATAACCCAGAGCCGGAATCGTTGAGCGAGCGTGGTCATTTACGATGTCCATCGCTGGAGCGCAAGTTCGCGCGCCAATGATTGCACCGAACAACAAAGCTCGGTTCATCTTCAATACGTAAGCGCCAACCAAGTAAGCGAAGAATACTGGCAGCACACTCACTACTAGGGCAATACCTATTACCTGTGGGCCAACTTGGGTTAAGTGCTCAAATATCTTACCACCGGCGCTCAAGCCGATACCGACCATAAAGAACATCAAACCGAGGTCTTTGACCATGTTCAGAGCACCTTGAGGCACATAACCGAAAGTAGGGTGGTTCGCTCGTAGGAAACCAAGCATGATGCCCGATAGAAGCAGGCCAACCGCGTTACCTAGCCCAAACGATACCTGACCGAATGTCATGGTGATCAAACCAAACAAAATACCCAAAATGAAGAAGCTACAGAAGGCCATCAAATCCGCCATTTGGCTGTGGATTGAGATGAAACCAATTTTCTCAGCTAGGCCGTGCACTCGACTCTTTTCACCACTCACCTGTAGGACGTCACCTTTAGAAAGCACGATGTTTAAGTCCATCGGCATTTCAATCTGAGCACGTACTACGCGGTTAAGGAAACAGCCGTATTCAGACAGGTTTAAGTCTGATAGGCGCTTACCTGCGATACTGTCACTCTTAACGACGATCTCTTCTTCCACGATACGCAGATCGAGAAGGTTACGGTCGAAAACTTCTTTACCGTTACGGAAGCTTGGGTCTAGACGAGCGTGGCTATCTGGGAAACCAACCAATGCGATCTCATCGCCTTCTTGCAGAATTGCATCACCATCTGGATGGGCAAGAATACCATTACGTCGAATACGCTCGATGTAACAGCCTGTTTGGCGATAGATGCCCAGTTCACGCAGATTCTTACCGTCAGTCCAAGAGATGAGCTCTGGTCCCACTCGATAAGCACGAATAATGGGCAAGTAAACCTTACGCTGACCTGAAGCGCCTAACCCACGTTCTTGGGCGATTTGCTCTGCCGAGTCGTGTAGGTTCACTTTTTGAAGTTTTGGAATCAAGCGAGCAAACATAATCATACTGATTAAGCCAACCAAGTAAGCCATCGCGTAACCGACTGAAAGGTTTTCGATAATCAGGCTCAAGTCCATGTTTCTTGGTAATTCTGCAAGCCCAGAATTCAGAGCATCTTGAGCACCTACCAATATCGGCGTTGCTGTTAAGGCACCTGCCATCATGCCTGCAGATAAACCAAAGCCTAGGCCAAGGTAATGACTACTGAAATAGGTTAGGGCAATTGCGGTAGAAAGTACCACAAGGCTCAGAATGAGGTAGTGCTTACCGTCTCTGAAGAAGATACCGAAGAAGTTTGGTCCAGCTTCAATGCCAACACAGTAGATGAACAGCATGAAACCAATGGTGAGCGCATCTGCGTTAAAAGAAAAGCCAAGATGTCCCATGATAAGGGAAGTAATCAAAACACCGATTGAATTACCAAGTTGGAGGCTACCGAAACGAATTTTACCAATGGCTAATCCAATCGATAAAACAACAAAGATGAGGAGAATGGGGTTTTGTTCTAACAGAAAAACAACGTCGATATTCACGGTGGTCGCTCAATAATTGGCGTGGAACACAGGGTAAGTTTGAGAGGTGAATTGTATCTAAATATAAATAAATTATAAGCAATATTTTGTTAATTTACTTGATTTTGACCTTATTCTTATTCCGTATGAAAACTGGTCATAAAAAAGCCCGCTACAGTGAGCGGGCTTTCTATAAATCGTACAGTCTAACGCCTAAATGGGTCAGCTGTTTAAGGCTTTAGCCCTGATTCTCGTTTGAGAAATCCTAGCTTAGTCGAAAAGACCTAGGTTTTCTTTTGCGTATGCTTCAAATTCTGTGCAGCCGCCGATGTGGTCTTGGTCGATGAAGATTTGTGGAACTGTATCGACAGGTTTACCAACAGTCTTCTCTAGATCAGCTTTGCTGATACCTTCAGCGTGGATGTCAACGTAACGGTAGTTGAAGTCATCGCGTTTAGCTTTAAGAGTTTCAGCATGCTCTTTTGCACGAACACAGAATGGGCAAGCAGGGCGACCAAAAATAACTACAAACATTTAATTTCTCCTAAATACGGGATGAGGCTCGTTAACTCGATTATGTTAACTATTCTTTAGTGAATGCCACTCAAAATTTCATAAAACCAACTATGCCTCAATGCCATGGGGAAATAAAGATGGAATTACCTCTTAATACAATAGGTTTTGTCTATCAGAGCAAATAATGGTCACAAAAAGGATCCATGCTGATTTCTGATGGGTATTCAGATTGATTACCCTTAATTTAAGAGTGTGAATTACCCCTAAGAATACGACATTAATCCATCTTTAATGCGACAAGTTGCACCTCGTCAAAAAAAGCGCATACAGAACGAGGCATCTTAATACTGATGCACTATATAAAGGCTAAATTCCAATAACCAAGAGTTCGCAGTTTTGTTCGGTCATAGGCGCAGGAGGCACCATGTTTCAATTTATGACATCTACAAAGATCATCTTTGGTGATGGAGCACTTTCCGCTTCATTGTCTCTCTTTAATCAATATGGCTACAGCGTGCTATTGGTTACAGGCAATACATTAGAGCGCACTTCAATTGTTACTGACTATCTTGATGCGCAGAGTATGCGTTATCAGCACATTGCCGTTTCCGGTGAACCTAATATCAAAATGGTTGAAGAGGCGGCTATTTCTGCTCGTCGATTTAAGCCAGATATGGTTGTCGCCATGGGGGGCGGTAGCGCCATCGATATGGGCAAAGCGTTGGCTGCGGTTTTACCTAATCAAGGCAATTTATATGACTATGTTGAAGTGGTCGGGCGTAATGTTCCTCTTAAAACCAAACCACTTCCGTTTATCGCAATTCCAACCACAGCGAGTACCGGCGCCGAGGTCACTAAAAACGCGGTGCTGAAATCAGGCCAAGACCAAGTAAAAATCAGCCTGAGAAGCCCAGACATGCTGGCCGACGTTGCGATTGTCGACCCAACCCTAACTCATGGAACCAATCTATATCTATCTGGGCGAGGTGCGATGGATGCCTTTACTCATCTAATGGAAGCCTACGTGTGTGGTGAACCGAATCCGTTAACCGATATGATTTGTGAAGAAGGGCTGCGTAAGTTGAGTGGTTCTGTGGTTAAAGCGTGTGTTTATGATGAGCCTCAAGCGCGTTCTGATCTTGCTTTCGCTTCTATGCTCGGTGGTATGGCGATAACTAATGCCAAGCTTGGCGCAGCCCATGGTTTAGCCTCCGCACTAGGAGGTAAGATTTCTGCGCCTCATAGTGTGATTACCGCGCGTTTAGCGCCGTTTGTGATGTTGGAGAACATAGCCGTTGCAAAAGAGCAGCAAAGAAGCGACATCCTAGCGCGTTATCAGCGAATCGCTCAGATAGTAACAGGTAACGTAGAAGCAATAGAAGAGGAGGCAATTTCTTGGTTATCGGAAGTGCTTGATACGCTTAAGTTACCCAACTTGTTGGAATTTGGTGTCTGTGAAGCCCAGTTTGATGAGGTGTCTGCCGACGCGCTCAAATCAGTGGCGATTAAAGGAAACCCTTTGCCGCTTAACCAAGAGAGGCTCGTGCATATTTTGAAGCAAGTATGCGAGAAGTGCAGTTGTAGAGAAGGGCATCATGAGGGAGCTTCAATGAATCAAATTGGGCAAGAGCCAGCTGTCGAGTCGAGCTTTACCATTATCAATTCTTATGCGTCCGAAAACAGCGTGGTTGAGAAGGGCAATAGTTGGACTATCTAACGGTCTTAAACTTGTTCGTTGTATAAGTCATTTTATACAGACAAATAAAAACGGAGCTCTAGGCTCCGTTTTTTTAATTCAACTTGTTCTCTGGTCATCTGTTTTCAGTTCATGACTAAGCAGATTAGAACTGAGAGTACTTCTCGTAACGTGAATCACGAAGTGACTCTTTGACGCGCTTTAGGTTCTCTCTGAAACCAGAACCACGACGTAGCGTAAAGCCTGTCGCTAGCACATCGATAACCGTCATCTGAACAACGCGACTTGCCATTGGCATGTAAACGTCAGTGTCTTCTGGAACATCCAGAGAAATAGACAACGAGCTCGCTTTATCCAGTGGAGAATCTTTTGCTGTGATAGCAATAACTGTCGCACCGTTTTCACGCGCTAAGTTTGCAATCTCAACTTGGCTTTTAGTGCGGCCAGTATGAGAGATAAGAACAATAACGTCGTTATCACTGCAGTTAATGCAGCTCATTCGTTGCATCACGATGTCTTCGAAACATGTGATTGGGATATTAAAACGAATAAACTTGTTTTGAGCATCTTTGGCGACAGCAGAAGAGGCACCCAGTCCGAAGAACGAAATGCGTTTTGCTTGAGTCAGCAAGTCAACAGCACGGTTTACTTGCATCGCGTCTAGACTGTTTTTAGCAACGTCTAGACAAGCCATAGTTGATTCGAAAATCTTATGCGTATAAGCATCTGGACCATCATCTTCTTCAACATTACGGTTCACGTAAGGTGTACCGTTTGCCAAGCTTTGAGCTAGGTGAAGTTTGAAGTCAGGGAAGCCCTTTGTGTCTAATCGACGACAGAAGCGGTTAACTGTAGGCTCACTCACGTCAGCCATTTTAGCTAAGGTAGCAATGCTAGAATGAATTGCAGTTTGAGGGGAAGCCATAATTACTTCGGCTACCTTGCGCTCAGACTTGCTGAAATTTTCCAGGTTTTTTTGTATTTTTTCTAATGTATTCATAGTGTTCACAAGGGTATAGAGAACAACTTGCTAGTTAATATCTTTTACCAGGGGGTATGGCTGAAGCAAATATCAGTAAACACAAAGCCGATGTATATTCGGTTTCGTAAATACTGCTGCGTCAAATAGATATCAAGCTAACTAGCACCATAGAGTTAGTATAAACCCAACATACTATTTACTAATACAAAAACAGGGCATGAATGCTTAAGAATATGACAAACCTCAACAAAATTTTAGAAAACTACAGAATTGGAAGAGAGTTTGAGCAAAAAGAATGCAAAATGGGTATGAACTGACAGCTTAGTTACATCAAAAAGAAAGAAATTTTCAATTTGATGCAACTAAAATTGAATGACTATGCGTTGATTTGCGTAACCAGTTTGTTGATTTTGCCCATCAAGTTTGGTGCTAGTTTAGAGATCTCACGCTGTTCTTCAAGCACTGACGAAAGAATGTCATTGCCTGTTAGTGGGTTTGCTAATACCACGCGGAAAACGATGATTGGCTGATGTACCCATGCTTCAGGGTTTAAGCGTGTACGTGACACGAAAGACTTACCTGTTTCACGCTGCTTCTTCTGAATAAACTTAGTCAGCTCATTGAGCAATTCATTCAGTTCGACACGATGTTCAGGCTCAGCTTTAAGCAGTGCCGCTTTGACTGACTCAGGGACATAGCGATAAGTCAGTAGGCAAAGCTCAGGTTCTGAAACCAGCTCGAAGTCGCTCTGATCTTTAATTAGGTCGGCAAAGTAGCGCGCTTTGTTGATGCTTTGGTCGATCAGCAGTTCATAACCTGGGCGGCTAATGATGTGCATTGCGGCGTAAACCAGCATTGCCATACCTGAACGAGAACCTTCTAACGTATGGCTGCCTAAATCTTTTGAGCCTTTACGAAGAATGTATTGAGCATGATGTTCAATCGCAGTCATCGCATCTGGCTTCTTAAACAGAACCATACCCGCACCCATAGGGATATAAAGCTGTTTATGCGCATCAATCGTGACTGAATCCGCCAGTTCAATACCATCAAGTAGGTGACGATGATTGTTAGACATCAGAGTCGCACCGCCCCAAGCTGCATCAACGTGGAAATGACAATCGGATTCGGCACACACCTCAGCAATGTCTCTTAGCGGGTCGATATTACCGGTTTCGGTTGTACCAGCCACACCAATGACGGCGAAAGGTTTGATCTTGTTCTGCTTGAGCTGCTCGATCTTGAGTCTTAAATCATCAGTACAAATACGGTTGTCGTTATCTGTTTTAACAGACACTAGACCTTCTTGACCAATACCAAGGACATCCGCGGCTTTTTTCAGAGAGTAGTGGCCACGTTCAGAGACTAAGATGGCAAGTCCTTCGTAGTCGTAGTGCTTCATGGCTTTAAACAGGCCTTCTTTTTCTACACCTTTGAACGAACCTTGCGCTTTTAGTGCGTTGTTACGTGCAACCCAGAGCGCTGTAATGTTCGCGATGGTACCGCCAGAACAAAACGCACCTAAAGAGTGGTTTGCGCTGTGCATCCAACGAGAATAAAACTGGTCACTATCTTGATAAATCAGGCGATGTAACATGCCCAGAACTTGACGTTCTAGGGGAGTGAAAGCTTTTGAGGTCTCGATTTTTACTAGATTCTGATTCAACGCAATCATGATTTTTGAAAGCGGCATCAGGAAGTACGGCAACGCAGAGGTCATATGGCCAATAAAACTTGGCGAAGACGTGTGAACCGAATGAGACACAAGAGAATCGAGGAGATGCTCAGTATGTTCAGAAACAAACTCAGGCTGCTCTGGGATATGAGCATTTGAAAAATCTTTCTCAATTTCACGTAGCGGCTTTTCTTCAGCCACAATATGTTCACGTAAGAATTGATTCAGGTTTCGTGAAAGTTTGTCTTCAATTTGAGTGAGTGTTGAATCTGGGCCTTCAGGTACCGTGAAGATACGTAGAAGACTGTCGAAGCTAACATCTGCTGTTTTTTGTTCCGTAACCATAGCAAGCGAGTTATTTTTCTAATATTGACGCGAGCGGGACAATCTAAACGAAAACGGGAACAATGTCCCGTCTTAATTATGAAATCCAACTTCTCAAAAAAGCATATTAAATGCGGGGTTATTTACACTTAATCGCTTCAAGTTTACTGATCGACTGGTTGTAACGCTGCAGCGCTGAGTCGATTTGCTTAGGGTGACTAAGCAGCTCTGCAAAGGCAGAACGTAGTTCGTAGTTTTGAGCGTGAGGCGTTGATTGGCGGTCATCGAATGTTGTTTTCGCGATTTTACCAAGCTCATCATCACGTGTTGATAGCGTTTTAATGTCGTGTTGCTCAAGTTGCAACCAACCTTCTACAGGTTGCTCTGTTGCCACTTTGCTTGAGTCGTTTACTAAGTAGTAGTGAACCGCAGCACGGTTAAGCTCAAAGTGGTGCTTACGACCTTCTAGGAACCACTCACTCACTTCTGTTAGCTCTGGATATTGCTCAGAGGTTAATGCAGCAAGGTCGGCATACCAATTCAAAGAAGCGTCGATGTACGCATCATATTTTTTTGCTTGGCACTGGTTTGTCTCAGACATTGAATCTGCTGCAAAAGAGAAAGTAGAAGTTGAAGCTAGCAGTAATGCGACGCAAAGGCGTTTCATAGTGGTTCCTTTTGTAAGTTTATTCTTTTTATAACTTTGTCGTTACAGGTTACCGTGATCGTTATTTGTTGAGCAATGACACTTAGTGTCTTTTTATTTCGGTAACTGTATCGGTGTCTTGGGCATTGGTATTCGAGTTGCATTCTAATCTAAAACAAACGCTATTCCTGCGATCTAGTTAGCAAGAGATACAAAGAACAACATCAATATCGGAACAAGCAAGCTGAGGATAAAGCCACTGACGATAGCGATAGGCACACATCTAACGCCGCCTGTTGTTTGAATGACCGGTAAGGTGAAGTCCATCGCAGTCGCACCAGCATAACCAATGGAAGTGCATGGGTAGCTGCGAATTAGCACTGGAATCAGTACCAAGGCAACTAACTCTCTTAACAGCTCAAGCATGAAAGAAGCGCCACCATAGACAGGACCAAAGGCGTCACCCATTAAGATACCAGCCAGAGAGTACCAACCAAATCCAGAAGACATTGCCAAGGCTTTGAACAGAGGGATATCTAGGATGTAAGCCGCGATTACACCACCTAACATTGAGGTGATGATAATGGTGATTGCGATAACCATACCGTGCTTGTTGAGTAAGATCTGACGAAGTGTGAGTCCGCTATTACGCAGCTGAATGCCGATAAAGAATAGAAGAACAAACAGAATCCATTCGCTTGCGGTATCAACCCAATCAAGGCCAATAGGCAGCACTAAGCCAGCGATTAGCCCTGAACCT
This sequence comes from Vibrio sp. 10N.222.52.C12, assembly GCF_041474215.1. NCBI lineage: Bacteria > Pseudomonadati > Pseudomonadota > Gammaproteobacteria > Vibrionales > Vibrionaceae > Vibrio > Vibrio sp. 10N.222.52.C12. The sequence goes on along the minus strand of NZ_JBFRTR010000028.1, from coordinate 37,717 downwards.
ACCACTAAGATGAGTTTTGCAGATTCCATCGCCATAGAAGAGAGGGGAAGCTTATTCTTGCTACTGTCGGTTTTGAGTGGCAATAACTTATCAATAGCGGGCAGTGCCATTAGGTTACATACGCTTAAGCAGACAAAGAAAGTGACGGTATATAGAAGGATTGTCTGCAGGTTACTGCCTAGGTTATCGAGGGCGGCTAAGCTTAGTCCCATTAACGCCAGAATCACGTAGATCAACCGCGATGTTGAGCGGTTGATAAATTCTAATGTCTGAGCGTTCGAAATTGCAAAAAGATACCCCACGACGAGTGGCGCAAATATAAAGATCATCCCTGTAAACATGCTTTCCCCATTGCATTTACTTCATATTACACTTACTTGTAATTTAACAGTGACTTAGAAGCCGCTAGTATTGATCACGTCGCTTAGCTTTGCATTAAAATCATGCTTGCTCAAGTTGCTTAATTTATAAAGCACCTCTGCACCTGTCACGTTAAGTTCAACTTCGTGATCATCGATGTTCTCATCCTTGTTTCTGAACATCAGCAGGTGGTTAGCGATTCGAGCGATATCTAAGTAAGAGACTTCACGCTGTTCGTGGTTATTGATGGTATTGCTGCACACATCAATAAAGTCGCTGTCGAAGCCCCAACGGTTAAGCACCAATTTACTGGTAGCAGAACATTGGCCTTGGAAGATTTGTAGAGCGATGTCGTGATCTAGGTAATTGCCATTTTCGAGGTAGAGGTGGTATTCGCTAACCAAACAGAACAAACCAATATCAGCCAGTAATCCAACAAGCAGCGATTTTTCATGCTCAAGGTAACGGTATTCAGTAGGGGAGAGCTCTTTGAAGCTGTTGGTAACAAGCACCATAGTAGCGCCCAGCTCTTTTGATACAGAAGCGCTCTGAACCAATACCTTATTACATTCTTTACTGAGGTTGACTGAGTGTTTGAGTTGCTCAATAGCCTGAGCCGTCACGATGTCACGTACTCTTAATATGCCAAGGCGCGACACCGCCGTCATAATATCAACACAAGTAATATTACGTCGGTTAAAGACGACAGAGTTAGCCACACGAATGACAATAGCAGCGAGGCCTGGGTCTTCGAGTAAGCACTCGGCAACGTCAGCAATCCCAGTTGATTCAAGGGTACAAAGCGATTGAATCTTCAGTACAACGTTAGGGATAGGAGGAAGTGTTATTTTTCCCGCTGAGATAGAATGTCCAACAAGTTGGGCAAACTCTGATTCTAGACCCTTTAAGAGAAGAGTCTTATTTTGAGGTAGCCAGAAAAACGATAAATGATTCATATAAAAAGTAAAAACAGGTCTGTCCTGCCATTTTACAAGCCACGATGCTGCGAGGCAATACTCACCCGTCTACATAACCTTTAATAATTTGAACCGGTGTATCACTAGGTGTCCAAATTCAAGCATGGTTTGATAGTTTACTGTGAAGTCAATCATGAAAAACCGGAATACTCAATTGATTGATGTGAACTAAGTCCAGACTTATTTTTCTTTTCGAAGTATCATTTATTTAAAGGTGGAAAACGAAACCATAATATTCACCTATAGAATAAAAAAATAGATTTAAAATTTTTCGCATAACAAGCTGCTTGTCTGGTGATCAACCTAATCGGGGTAATTTGATTAAGGATCAACGGATATGACCGAGACAGCATTTATTAATTACGTGAATCAATTTGGTGAGCATCAAAAACGTTCTATGTTCGGAGGTATTGGCCTCTTTCAAAATGACGCTATGTTCGCTTTATTGAGTGAAGGTTGTTTATTCATTAGAGGTGGAAAATCATTAGATAAAAAACTGACCGATCTTGATTGTGAAAAGTATCGTCATGTAAAGAAGCAGACAACAGCAACCGTAAACTATTACGACATTACGGATCTGTTTACCTGTGAACATCCTGAATTGGATAGTATTATTCGTACTTCAATCGATAATTCAATTCAGCAGCGTAGCTTCAAGAAGTCATCAGCTAGCCGTAGATTAAGAGATCTACCAAACATGCAGCTTACGTTAGAGCGCATGGTTAAAAAGGCGGGTGTGGATGATGTTTCAATGTTTATGCAGTTGGGCGCACCTGAAGTGTTTAATAAGGTTCGCGAAGCGTACGGAAACGATGTTGACCTAAAACTACTTTGGAAATTTGCGGGTGCAATTGATGGTATTCACTGGAAACTATTACAAGAGCCACGCAAGCAGCAATTACTAAAGAGCTGCCACTAAAGAAGTTTACCTTATATGCTTAAGATTACTGTTAATAAATAAAAACCGAGGAATGTCCTCGGTTTTTTTGTTTCTGTCTTAGCCGGATTTCTTAAAAGACTAAGTATCAAAAGGCTAAGTGCTCATAGAGAGCTTATTTGCTAGGGCTTGAGCTTTAAGTATTAGTACTTGAAGCGAGCAGTGAACATAAGTTGGTCACCGTAGAAGTCGTTAATACGAGCTTCAGCACCTAAAGAGAAAAGCTCTGTAGAGTGGAAACGCGCGTAAACAGAACCTGTCCAATCATCGTTGTCATCGATAGAAACGTAACCACCTTTACCACCAACTTCTAGTTGTGGACCAAGCCATTGGCGAACACCAATGTTGATTTCCATACCGATATCAGTAGAGCTTGAGTTCTCAGGTTGAACGATACGAGCTAGCATTTCACCTGTTAGGTCTGCCCAGTTGTTTAATGGAGCGTGGAAACCAAGACCTACAGCTGAGTCGTAATCGCTTTCAAATTCTGAATCGATACGTGCTATAGCGTGAGCGTTCGGGTGAATGGACTTACTGAACGCACCACCAAATGTTACTGGGCTAGCACCGATACGTGCTTCAAAGTAATCATAGTTAAAGTTGCTCATTACCTGTGGTTGTTCATCAACAGCTAGTGCTTGACCAGAAGCCAATAGCATAGCGGTAGTAAGTAGAATTTTGCGCATAACGACCGTAAACCTATATTAGTGTTAATTCCTTTGGTTTGAGACAAATCGGCAAACCATAAACATTGAGACAGTTTAATCTAACTCACGGAAAAGTAATCCTTTAAAATGTAAAACCTTACTCATTTAGTTAAAAAACAAGCAAATTAAGGATCAGTATGTAACGGAGATCTCATGTTTAGGGCGAATGAGAAAAATAGACGAGCGAATTATCCAAAATTTGTATACATTCGGAAGGTTTTTATATCGGATGACGCTATTCTCAGTATCCATTAACCAATCAGTGCTATTCACCAAAACTGGTGCGTTTATCCGCCATTGAAGTCAGTATGCGCTCGGTATCTAAGATGGAAGTCCAGTTTAGCAATTGCTTGTCGTTGGCAATGACATAGTCAGTCAATTGTTGAGTAATCGTGTCTCTCAGTTGGTCGCCTTGCCAAGGTTTTGAAATATAGAAATCAAGTGCTGCGTTGTTAATGGCTGTGACGGTATCTTCTAGCCCAGCTTGCCCGGTGAGCAACAGCTTACGCGTTGGTTTAGTAGCGTCGTGTTGGTTGAGTTCGATCAGAAAATCAATGCCGGTTTCTTCTGGCATGATGTGGTCGCATAAGATTAACGCGAGCTTAATACCATCTTGTCCCATTTCTTTGATTACTTGCTTGGCTTCATCGACCGACTCTGCACCTTCAACCAGAAAGTTCTCTTCAAATATCGCCAAGTCCTGAAGGACACTATTGAGAACTTCAGGTTCATCATCGACACATAAAATTAGGTACTTATTCATGAGGTGCTCCTTCTTGTTTGAATGGAAGCCACACTTGCATGTTTGTATGGCTGCCTACCTCTGACTCCACCAAAATAAACCCTTGATGAGCCGAAACGATTTGTTGAGAAATGGATAACCCAATCCCTAAACCAAAGTTGCCTTCTTTTTTAGTCGTGAAATTTGGGTTGAAAATGGTGTTGATGTCTTCTTTGGCAATGCCGTGGCCAGTATCGGAGATTTGCACCACAAGAAACGCGTCGTCGCCTTTTGTCTGTTGAGAAGTGGTGATGGTCACTTTTCCTCGTTCAGATAGGGCATCGAGCGCATTGGAGATAAGGTTGGTCCACACTTGTTGCAGCGAGAGCGACTGGCACAATAAAGGCGGTAAGTCGGTATCGTAATGCTTTTCGAGTTGGTGGTGTTTAAGCCTGTTTTCGAAGATCACTAAGGTATCTTCAAGCCCTTCGTGGATATCTGTGTAGTGGCGAACTTCTTCATCTTCTCTAGCATAGCTTTTTAAGCTTTTGACCATATCGGCAATACGCTTGCTGCACACTTGAATTGAGCGGATAGAGTTTCCAACATAATGGTAATGCTCTAAGTCATTGAGCAGCTCTTTGCCTGCGACAGGGGACGCCTTTAATGTGTTTAGAACCGTAGAGTCTTGGCTTAGGTTTAGTCTCACGGCTTTTTTTGCTAAAGCACGGTCATTAATCGTCGACGTAAGATGCTTTACGAGCTGTCTTTCTTGGGCTGTTGATAGTGGCTTAGCTAACTTTGAATGTGCCAGTACGTCAGTCCCTTTATTGGACTCTGGAACGGATAGGTTTGCCAATATTTGGTCGAGATGGTCTGACAGAGTTTCGATGCTTCTTAATATGGCAGCAATCGGGTTATTCAGCTCATGTGCGACTCCCGCGACTAGCTGCCCGAGCATCGCCATTTTCTCTTTCTCGATCAGTTGTTGATGTGCAGACTCTAATGATTCTAGTGTCTGCTGCAGTTTGATCTTATTGGTGATGCTGCGTTGCAAACGTCGATTAAAATGACGGAGCAATAGATTGGTAAATAAAGGCAGCAGGGTATTGTTTGAATGCATCACCTGAGCAAAGCTATCTTTATCCAGTTTGATAACGCGAGTCTGCGTTAGGGTGATCGCCGTAGAAAACGAAGGCTCGCCTGTTACAAATGACATCCCGCCAACAATGTTCCCTTTGGAGTGACGTACCACTTCCCGCTGTTGCCCAAGTTCATCTTTCTTATAAAGAGCTGCTTCACCCTCAATGATCAGCCATAAAAAGCGATTGTCTTCGCCTTCCACAGTGAGTAGATGCTCGGGGGAATAGTCACGAATGGCCTTAGTTTTGTCATCTTTTGAAAACACATCTTGTAAGGCACTGACGACACGTTCTGCAAGGGCATTATCAGAAAGCTGGTGGTAGTCGTGAATGAAACCCGATTGGAAAGAGTGAATCTTTTGCTCAATGTGCGCTCTGAGTAAGCGTTGTTGATCCAATGCATCGCTGTAAGAGAGCAGGTTTTCTGAGTCGTATTGGATAACAAAAGAGGTCAGCTCTTTTTGCGCTGATTTGAACAGAACCTGATCTTGAACCGGTTTGGTTAAACAGTGGTTGAGCCTACCTTCATTCACAGCGGTTAAAATGGATTGAATGTCTGACGAAGCGCTGACTAATATCGTTCTTGCGGTATTACTATGGGGCAGCTGTTGAAGTTCAATCAGGAATTGCACGCCATTAAATTCAGAATGATGATGAGTGATCACCAAAGCAACGGTTTGGTTGTGATCATGAATATCTTCTAATGCGTGATGTGCGTCTTCTATGTTCTCGGCAGTATAAATATCGAATACAGAAGCCAACGGAGCCAGCTCCGAACGTATTCTTTCAATGCTAACCGGATTATTGTCCAAACAGATAACAGCGTATTGATTCACAGCTCAACCTTAATAGTAGCGACGTCTTTAGCCTAGCAAGAACCGCCGAATAAGGATGAGAGCTAGCCGTTAATTTATTGAGGCAATCGAAGTATCGAGCAATAGACTGATTTAACTCAATGTTTCTTGTTTGCTACTGATGGGTTAGACTAAAAAAAATAGACACGTGTAGAAAGAGAACTCATGGAACAGTTAAGAAAAATTGGTGCTATTGGCGGAGCAATCTCACTGGCACTTTGTTGGCCGCTAGCGGTTGGGCAAATTGGACAAAATGCGATTACCGATGGCGTTGCAAAGCTTAACAATTCAAGCATTCAAGCTGAGATCGTGGAATACGATAGAGGTTACTTGTCTTCCAACGTAACCACTCGTTTAACTGTGATGGATGAAAACCTGAAAGAGCAACTTGCGATTGATGGGTTGCCGAGTGAGTTTGTCATAAATAGTGCGGTTAGCCATGGTTTGGTGAGTCTAAATGCACTGTCGACGTTTGAGAATACCGATATTCTGCCTTTAACTCTGACCACTAGTACTGAGCTAAACGGCAACACTGACTTTAACTTTGAGTTAAGCCAGTTCAATCACCAAGGTTCTGATGAGAATGGGACTTCGGTCTCGATCACTAAATCGAATCTTTCTGGCCATGCGACTGTTTTAGGCCAAGTTGATTACGAGCTTTCAATCCCTTCAGTTCAAATTGATTTTGAAACCGGTGAAGAGGTAACGCTGTCTAATCTGAAAGGTGTGGGTTCAGGCCAACAAGCGAAAGGCTACTGGTTAGGTACTCAGAATTTTACTATCGATAGCTTCTTGGTTTCAGATTCTGCAATGCAGCCTTTCATGACCATTGAAAATTCTAAGTACGATTTTGAATCACATCTAGATGAAGCAACTAAGCGTCTGCGCAGCAACCTCAAGCTGGATATCGCAAACATCGAGACCAGTGAAGGCCAGTTGAACAACCTAAACGTCGATTTTGAAATGTCGAAGTTGGATAGCGAGTCGTTTGAGAAAATCTTTGAGATTTACCAATCTAATCCTGTGATGACGCAAGAAGACGTTGCAGAGATCATTCCATTTATCGATATCCTGTTTGCTAAAGGTTTCGACCTTTCAATGAACAACATGTCGTTAGAGTTAGGTAAGGGACAGTTCGAATCTAAGTGGTTGGTGAGCGTGCCGGAAGGGACCGAAAACATCAGCAGCAACCCTTCGATGATCATGCCTGCATTAACGGGCAACGTTCACTCTAGCTTCTCAAATGAACTTGTTGAAGAGTATCCATTCATCCGTGAAGGTATCGATGAATTGCTTGTGATGGAAATGATCAAGGAAACAGACAGTGGTTATGAAATCAGCGCTGACTTAGAAAATGGAAACCTAGTGTTCGAAAATGGACAAGAAATTCCATTAATCGCTCTACTTATGCCGGTTTTTGTTCAATAAACAGAGCAGGCGTGAATACTGATAGGGTGATTTAGCAGGTTAAGCTTAAACATTTTATACGGTACAAAACAAAAGAGGTCTTAAGACCTCTTTTGTTGTTTTTATGTTGGGTAAAACATGGTATTACTTGCATAGTTATTATTTAGCAGGAGCAATCATCCCCATGGAACTTACATTAGATAACGTATTCAACTTCAGTGCTGGCCCAGCTGCACTGCCTAAACCGGTAATGAAACAAGCGCAAGCGGACTTTATTGATTGGAATGGTTTAGGGACTTCCGTGATGGAAATCAGCCATCGCAGCAAGGAATTTATTCAAGTTGCTGACGAGTCCGAACAGGACCTACGTGATCTTCTGAACATCCCAGACAACTACAAAGTTCTTTTCTGTCAGGGGGGCGCTCGTGCTCAATTCGCTGCTGTTCCTCTAAACCTTTTAGGTGATGCGACGAAAGCGACTTACATTGATGCGGGTTACTGGGCAGAAAGTGCAGTGACTGAAGCGAGCAAATATTGCGAAATCGATGTATTCAACGCGAAGACGTCAATTGATGGTAAAGCAGCGGTTGTTCCAGCTAAAGATTGGAAAATTGACCCGGAAGCTGCGTATGTACATTTCTGTCCGAATGAAACCATCGATGGTATTGAAATCAGCGAGCTTCCTCAAACGGATAAGCCAATCGTAGCGGATATGTCATCTAACATTCTGTCTCGTAAGATTGATGTGTCTCAGTACGGTGTTATCTACGCGGGCGCGCAAAAGAATATCGGCCCTGCGGGTATCTGCATTGCAATCGTACGTGATGATCTACTCGAACTCGCAAACGACGTGTTGCCGAGTATTCTGAACTACAAAGTACTTGCTGAAAAAGACTCAATGTTCAACACACCACCAACGTACGCTTGGTACCTATCAGGCCTTGTGTTCAAGTGGCTGAAAGCTCAAGGTGGCGTTGAAGCGATGGAGCTGGTGAACAAAGAGAAAGCAGCGCTGCTTTACGATGCAATCGATAGCTCAGCTTTCTACAAAAACGATGTTCACACTGCAAACCGTTCTAGAATGAACGTGCCGTTCCAACTGGCGAAACCTGAGTTAGATGGCAAGTTCCTAGAATTGGCTGATGCTGCAGGTCTGAAATCACTGAAAGGGCATAGAGCAGTAGGTGGAATGAGAGCTTCACTTTACAACGCAATGTCTCTGGAAGGCGTTCAAGCGCTGGTTAGCTTCATGAAAGATTTCGAAGAGAAATACGCTTAATCGATGATAGGGCTTTGACTGATAAATTGCTTATTTGATTTTTATTGTGTCGAATGCACCGAACGAGACAGATGCCGCTTTTGCGGCATTTTTTTTGTCGTTAATAATAAAGGGTATGGTATGTTGATTTATTGTAAGAACAGTCATTCAGAGATATGACGGATGTATCAGAATGAGCAGACCTTTCTCTTAAAGCGAGAGTATCAACTGTTATTTAGGCACTTTTTACTATATAACGTGTCGCCCAAAGCTAGGTCTCTAATCATGAGCAGTGAGCGATAAGCCGCATCGCCCGGTTTATTGATGGGCGATTAAAATCCAACGTCTAATTTTTACCACAAGGAACCAAGTGTGAGGTTATTGAGTCTATTTGCGATGCTATTTCCGGCCGTTGCTTGTTCATCCACACTTGAAATATGGGCTGGTATTAATTATGAAACGGCCGATTATGTAAAAGAACATATCGAAGCGATGACTGATCATCGTGTAGAAATTCGTTCGTTTGACGTCAACAGTATTCGTTCTGAACTGCTTGTTGCTGATCCTAGAGACAATACCTTTCCCGACGCCATCTGGGTTCCTTCTGACTTCTTAGGTCTAACTGAATATATCGATTTAGCGACGCTTCCTGATGCTTGGGTCGATACCCAACGCTATGAGAAAAAAGCGCTTGATGCAGTGGTCATCAACGGTGAGCTTAACTCAATGGTATTCGCATGACCGATCATTGATTAAAGCGGGTGGTAATATCTTTTTCTCGAGTGTTGTTTGGGACAAGATGGATAGCTTCAATGCGCTAGCGGAGAGTGTGTCCGCGACTTATATTCTGGACCAAAACTGGAAGCCCATTTATGACAGCAAAGGCAGCTTGTACCATTTTGAGCAGAGCCAGTTATTAGAAAGCTTGAAGCGTCCTCAATCGGTTTATGGGCAAGGGAAATTGTTCCACACCGAGTTTACCGAAACTGAAGTGGCGGATAATGCCGCTGCAGGTATCGCTTTTGTCGCGCCGATTTTACCTTATCTTTTGATAGAAGGTTCTACATACACGCCGCAGGGTTATCTTGTGGTTCTTATGGGGTATGACAGACTTAAGACTAAAGTGACGCCTTTCCTTTATCAAAATGAGTCGGTTGAGTTTAACTATATTGGTTCAACGGATGCTCAATCTTCTGAACAAAGTGCGAACATTATCTCTATCGACAGCACATTCTTTACCGACAAATTGGTACTGAACGTCAAACATCATATTTCCGACAGTGAGCGTTTATTAGAGATGCAACAAGCTCAGGTGGTCTTTGTCAGAATATTGGTGGCGACGCTTGCCATCTCGATTGTGTTTGCTCTGTTCCTAAGCCGCTGGTTCTCAGGGCAGTTAAACTTGTTGGCTGAATCTGTTACGTCGTATTCGCATAACCAGTCACCGACTCATAGTGTGGATGAACATCGTTTTACAGAGTTCGTCACGCTGAGTCGTTTATTGGAAACCTTGTGGGGTCGCATACAATATCAAGTCCGTGAGCTTACCGAAAGTAACGATAAACTCGAAAGATTTAATGTTCAGCTAGAGGACTTAGTCGAAGAGAAAACCAGCAAGTTAACTAATTCGCTCGCGCGTGAAGAATCCCAGAAGCATCGTATTTTGAAGATCGTTCAGTTTGCATCATCAAGACACGCGGCTGAATATCGGTTGATTCCTCAAATGGTCGATCAAGAGTTAAAGACATTACTTGTTCAACATTCGATTCAGTTTCATTTTAACCGGACTGGCGAGGCTGACCTGATACTCTGTGACTCACAGGGGACGGCGATCGGGTATTTTTGTTCAAGTTCATTTGATGTCCTCAGTGAAGAAGATCTTCTGATTTTTGACATGTACCAAAAACAGTTAGCTGGTTGGCTAGAGCTCGAAAATATTACACGGATTAACATGCCGACTGGCTGTTTGAATCGTAAAGCTTTTAATGAAGATCTCGAATTCAGTAAACGCAGCATTAACGACAATCAAAATCAGATTTCTTTGATCATTATTGATATCAATGGCTTGAAAACGACCAATGATGTTCATGGGCATGAGACCGGGGATGAGCTGATACAGCGCTGCGTAGACGTAATCAGCCACGAATTGACACCTGCCAGTAATCTATACCGTTTGGGTGGAGATGAATTTGCGGTGCTTACCTTAACGTCTGGTGAGTCGAGTTCGCTCAATGTCGCAAAGATGACTGAGCAGTTGTACATTGCTCAGGAGCAACAGGCAATCGAGACTAAAGCGGGTATCTCTATTCCTGTCAGATTCTCGATTGGTGCAGCCTCTAGTGATTCAACAGACGTTGAGCAATTGTTCTCAGTCGCTGATGAGAATATGTATCAGCAAAAGCGTCTTTATTACCAAACGTTGTCTGTGGTTGGGAAGTAATAATGCCAATCGCGCTGACAAATAGCGATCACGATTTTCGACGTCCATTAGAGCGGAACTGCTGCGGTGTGACGCTATAATATGTTTAAACGCTTATGGGAAATGCGCTTAGTCGGGCCAACCGTTGCTTAAACACAGACGATAAAAATGAAAAAGCCCACCAATGGAAAGTTGATGGGCTTTGTGTTTGTATTTAGCTTACGTAACTCAGCTAGAGCCAGAAACTCTTCAGAGGCATCTCAGAGTCAAAGTGATGAGCAATTTGCGCTTGGAGTAGCTCAGCGGTCGCAATAGCGTCAGTTAATGCATGATGCGGCGTGTAGTCGGGCAGATGGTATCGACGACGACTCTGACCCAGTCTCACTGAAGCTGGCTTCTTACCTTTCAGCTTATTCCACAAGCCGCCAGCCAGTTTATTTTGGATCTGAGATTCAATCTCCAGCGTGTCGAGGACTGGGAACTCAATGCCTTCACCGAGTCGCACTTTCAATGCATTGTCCAAAAAGTCACGTTCGATACGACGATAGTGAACCACAGGGATATGCCCCGCCATTGATTCTAAGATCTCGCCCAACACTTCGCTAAGGTCTGGCGCATCAATGATGTCATTGTGAGTGATGCCATGAATCACGACAGACTCTTCTTCTAACTTCTGTTTTGGTCTCAGCGTCCAGTGTTTGGCTTGTCGCAAGTAGATGCGATTGAGCGTAAATGGCACTAAACCAATGGTAATGATGCCGTCTTTGTTTGGGTTTAACCCCGTCGTTTCAAAGTCGACAGCCAAGAACATCACTTCTGAAAGTGGCGTATCAGGCGCAGGAAGAGGCTGGCTGTAAAAGTACTTTAAGCGCTCGTCTCTCGCTCGTTCTAGCTTCTGAGCAAACTTAAATGGCCAATCGACCGCAGGTGATCTGAATAGTTTGTTCATAGGCCCTACTTAAACTTGTTGCTGGCTTGATAACGGAACTTAAGGAAGTTTTGTGCATTACTTAATATTTGGAATGCATCCTTTAGGTTACGTCGTTCGAAGTCAGACAGGTTCTCTGGCTCGATGTTGTTATCGGGCTCGATGTTGTTGTCGACATCGTGTGCTTGGTGGCGAATACGAACCAGAGAGATAAACTCCATCGCATCTTTCAAATCTTGAGCTCGGCCTTTCGGCAGAATACCAGCGTCGATAATGTCATCTAAACGTTCGAACGAGTTTTTAGAACGAGAGGCTACCGCCAGTGAGTGAACACGAATCAAATCGGCCAGTGGCGCAGTACCACGACGCTTAAGATTGATTGAGTTGTTGTGGCGGCCATCTTTCTCCATCACGAAATCTTTGAAGAAGCCGAGTGGCGGTGTGCGGTTAAGAGCATTACGTGCAAGACACGCCAAGAAGCGGTTGTTCTTACGTGCGCGTCGAACAATAAAGCTATTCAATTGCTCAGCCCATTTCAGGCGACCATAAACGCCATCTAAGTCGAAGAAGATTGAAGCATTTAACAGTGCTTTCGGGTTTGGATCATCAATCCAATCGGCAAAGCACTCTTCCCATTGTCGACGAGTCATACGCCACGTTGGGTTAGTCGCCATGATATCGCCAGTACAATACACATAGCCACACTGATCTAAGCCATCACAAATAAAGGTCGACAGCTCCTCAAAGTATTTACCGTGCTTTTTCTCGTCGTAGGTATCATCAAGAATGATTGCGTTATCTTGGTCGGTAACCAGCAGCTGCTCATCACGCCCCATAGAGCCCAGTGCGAGGAAACAGTAAGGAATAGGCGACTTGCCCAATTTCTCTTCGCCCAGTTCGATAATTCGCTGCTTAAAGCTACGACCAATTACCGACATTGCAGTACCCACCATGTGGGCGTTGGCATCTTCGTTAACTAAGCGCACAAAGCTGTCTTTTACTTGCTCGGAAAGCACCTTCAGATCTTCGATACTTTGTTGCTGGAAGATACTACTTACCAATAACAGCGAGTTTTGAGACTCATAACGAACAATATCGGTCGCTTCGATAATACCAATCGGCTTCTTATCTTTAAGCACTGGTAAATGATGCACGTTATAGCGAAGCATGGTCATCATAGCTTCGTATACGTAAGCATTGTGATCGAGAGAGATAACCTCAGGTGTCATTACGCTAGAGACTTCATCCGATGGGTCAAGCCCTTCAGCTAAAACGCGAGTACATAAATCTCGGTCGGTGATGATGCCAATCACGGGTGTTGAGTCATCTTCATC
>NZ_JBFRTR010000028.1:0-23936 GCF_041474215.1 Vibrio sp. 10N.222.52.C12 | reverse complement strand
CTTCAACGATTTCTGGGTCGATGATCAACAAAGAGGAAACATTATCCTGTGCCATCATGGTCGCAGCTTGCTGAATCGTGCGCGTTTTTTCGATCATTGGTGCTTCGCTGGTCAGCAGCGTTTTAACCTTGGATGTCGTTAAGTCGTTAGCGTCGTTGCTGTCTGAGTTGGCTTGGCGCAGTCGCGCGTTATCTTCTACTTCTACGAAATCGGCAAAGGAGTCGTAGTTGTCGTAGAGCTCTTGGAAGATAGGCTCAGGAATACAGTAAAGCAGGGTATCTTCGGTGGCTTTAACTGGGAAACGCACCTTGTTGTTGGTCAGTAGGCCCATTTGACCGAACAAGTGGCCTTCATCCAGGCGGTTATAGAGTTCGCCTTTACGGCGGTAGACTTCGACTTCGCCACTTCGAACGATGTATAAGTCATGAATTTGATCACCAAAGTGAATGATAGGGGTATCTTGGCGGTAATAAGAAATTTCCACGCTACTGGTCACTTTCGCCAACATCTCCTCAGGGAGTTCTGTGAAAGGGGGGTATTGTGCCAGAAAGTTTTGAATCTCTAATAACTCAGCATCCATAATGATCATCCATTGGTTTGTATGATTTCATGGTACAACATTTGATAATATTTTGCCGTCACAAATCAATCTGTGAGCTAAAACCTTTTTAAAGTCTTATGGATAGACTAACCTTTCAATTAATGGAGTGACAGTTTAAGGATGATAGGAATGTCGAAGTGGAAGCTTAGTTTTGTATCTGCGGTTTTTATGTTTTCTCCAAGTTTGTGGGCGGACACTAACGCGGTGGATATTTTGGATTACGACCATATTTATGCCACGGCGCATTCGGGCAGTTTAAATGAAGATGCAGGCAGTAATAACAATGCCTCGTCGTATGGATTAGGCGTCAGTTACGCGATGACGGATGATTGGTTGTTGCTGGGAGACTACAGCGCACGCTTTATTCACCCTGATGACACCACAACTCGAATTGATACGCTGATGCCAGGTGTTGGTTACCGTTACAGCATTAAGAAAGATTTAGATATAGTGGCTTACTACCTGCTTGGTATCACTAAGGGTAAGGTTGAAAATAATGACACCAACCAAACTGAATCTTCAGACACTGAGTTCATCCAAGGGGTAAAAGCTGAGCTTAACTATGGCTTTGCGAAACGTTGGATTGCCAATGGCAGTGTGCAAGTGAACCGAAGTGACCTGTTTGATGAAGAGATCTATCACTTAGGTTTACGTTATCTAGTGACCAACAAGTTTGCGATTGGTGGGTCATACCAACATCGAGATGGTGAAGGTAAAATTCGTAGCGAACGAACCAATGAGTTGGGTGTAGAGTTTTTCTTAGAGTATTAACTTACAAAGTATCTAAACCTGAAAGTCGAGACACAAAAAAGCCAGCTTAATTGCTGGCTTTTGCATATCTATCGGTCTGCAAGAGCAGGTTTCTGGTCTGTAAATACAGGTTTCACTTTACGATTAAAGAACCGCAGCGATACCTTTACATAGAGGACCCATGTTCGACTTAGTCATACCAGCAACACTGATACGGCCAGAGCCAACAATGTAGATTGCGAATTCGTCTTTTAGGCGAGTTACTTGCTCTTTGCTTAGACCTGAGAAAGAGAACATGCCGTTTTGACGTTCGATGAATGTGAAGTCTGCATCAACACCTTCAGATTTCAGTGTTGTTACGAATAGCTCACGCATCTCTTGGATACGGTCACGCATTTCTGCTACTTCTGCTTCCCATTCAGCACGTAGATCAGCATCACCAAGGATGTGAGTAACGACAGCACTGCCGTGCGCTGGTGGGTTAGAGTAGATAGAGCGAATAATGCTCTTAACTTGAGAGAACGCTGTTGTTGCTACGTCTGCAGATTCTGCAACCAGAGTGAATGCACCAACACGCTCGTTGTACAAGCCGAAGTTCTTAGAGAACGAGCTAGCAACAAGGATCTCTTTGTTGTATTGAGCAAAAATACGTAGGCCAGCAGCATCTTCTTCAACGCCTTTTGCAAAACCTTGGTAAGCAAAATCGAATAGAGGCAGCAGTTTTTTCTCAGCAACCAGCTTAGCAAGAACTTCCCACTCTTCAGTTGTTGGGTCGATACCTGTTGGGTTGTGACAGCAGCCGTGAAGAAGAACGATATCGCCTTCAGAAGCTTTCTCTAGGTCAGCAACCATGCCTGCGAAGTCTTTGTCTTTTGTTTCAGCGTTGTAGTAGCTGTATTGAGCTGTCTCGATACCCGCAGCAGCGAAAACGCCGTTGTGGTTTGCCCAAGTTGGGTTACTGATCCAGATTTTTACATCGCCCAGTTGGCGCTTGATGAATTCACCCGCTACGCGAAGTGCACCTGTACCACCTGGAGCTTGTGCTGTTTTAGCGCGTTGAGATGCAACGATCTCTGCGTCTGAACCGAAAAGAAGTTTCTGAACCGCTAGACCGTATTCAGCCGTACCTTCAATCGTTAGGTAAGATTTGGTTTTTTCGTTTTCAAGAAGTGCAGCTTCTGCTTTCTTTACTGTTTTAAGTACAGGCGTTTGACCATCTTCATTTTTGTAGATGCCAACACCAAGGTTGATTTTCTCTGCACGAGAGTCTTTTTTAAACTCTTCAGTAAGGCCGAGGATAGGATCGGCGGGAGCAGCTAACACTTTTTCAAACATAATCTTCATCCATGTCAATTGAGAGGGGATAGTATCTATGGGTAGTTATACCTGTATGGAATTTTTAAGACAATACGAAGTGAACAGAAAGGCTAAAAAAAATCCATTTCAATCAGATTTATTGACTAAAGAGGGTATTTGATAACAAAACACCCTACGGATTAACCTATAGAGTGCAAGAAGTTAGTGGTTTTTGAATAGATTACGCTGGTTGAGCAATAAAGCTTTCGCGCTCGAGTTCACTGGCTACATTTTTGCCATCTTTGTAGGTCGCGGCAATTGAAACAAACGCTTGTTCAACTGCTAGAAAAGCTTGGATAACTTGCGGATCAAAATGCGTCCCATTGCCCTCTAAGATGATCTGTTTGGCTTGTTCATGAGTAAAGGCTGGCTTGTAAACGCGTTTCGATATTAGCGCATCATAAACATCGGCCAACGCCATCAAACGGCCAGATAACGGGATATCTTCACCAGACAACTGATTAGGATAACCACTGCCATTCCATTTCTCGTGGTGAGTCAGAGATATCTCCTTTGCGACTCTTAAGAAAGAGCTACTTCCCAACTGCTTTTCTGCAATAGATAACGCTTCAGCCCCAATCGCGGGGTGACCTTTCATTATCTCAAACTCTTCGTCCGTCAATTTGCCCGGCTTCAATAACACACTATCAGGAACACCTACTTTGCCCACGTCGTGCAAAGGCGCAGATTTGTAGAGCAACTCGATGTAGTTTGGAGTTAACAAGCTTGAGTGGGTTTCTGATTTGCTGAGCTCTTGTGCGAGCACCTTGACGTACTCTTGAGTTCTTAGGATATGTGCGCCCGTTTCATTGTCTCGAGATTCAGCCAATGCCGATAAGCTCACAATGGCCACGTCACGTGTGGTTTTCACTTCGTTTTGCGCGGTTTCAAGGCTATCAAGCATGGTATTGGTCATAGATGCCATTGATCCAAGCTCGTTGTAGCCGAAAATAGGTAAGCGAACGCCTTGCTCGCCATTGGTGACTTTGTTTAATGCGTGCTCTTGGCTTAGGAGAATACGCTTAATTAGCTTGCTCCAAAGCGTCATGATGGTTATCGCGTAGCCACCCAGTACCACAGCCAAATAAATAAACTCTTTGATCACGCTGATCTTGCCGGTGCCATCCAATAAGCGGTCAGGGTTGTGTTCTAGCCAGAAGATGTCTTTGACAGCAATCATCGTCAACATAGTCGTCAGTGTTACCAGAAGCACGATAACCAAGCCTATCATCTGCTTGACCAGTGAACTTCTTTCACCAACCAGTTGGAAGTCGAATTGTCCAGTCGTCTCCATTTTATCCATTTGGCTGAGCTTGGCATTCAATTGAAGAATGGTTCCGGTAAAGAAGCCGAATAGACTCATGCCAAACAGCACCTTCAAATTACTATCTATGGTGAATTCATAGCTTAAGTTGTAGTAGAGCGCGAAAGGCACACTTGCAGCAAAAAATAGCAGGGTATCGAGTTGCGCGAATCGGCCTTGCTTGACCAAGGTATGTTGCGCCAATGGGTAACGACGTGCGAGCCATAATAAGATAAACACAATACTGACTTGTGTGAAAATCTCTAACGTCGTTAAGCTATCGAGCATAGGGCACACCCGACTGCCATAGGTGCCAAACAGCACGCCAGCAATGACGTATAACTTAGTCGTTAGCGATTGATTGTAATTTGAAGTATCCATCGGTAAGCCTTTGTTCTCATTCTTATTAGATTTACGCATTCATTGATTCACGACTTTAGAATTGCGAATGATTAGCATAAGTGACGTGAATAAGACCGGAAATTCTATCGATAGCTTTCGTGGATTGATACAAGAAACTGGTTTGTGTTAGAGATTTGTTAGCTAGGTGGGGGTTATTGCAGCATTTTTATGAAGATACTTGAATAGCCTCGGTCGAGGTTCGAGGCTATTCAGTCTGTGTACTGGTTAGAATCGCGAGTGATTGAGTTTGCTATCTACTTTACCCCGTTACTTTTTGAGATTGATTTCAGCTTCGATTGAGCCGGTTTCAATCTCAGGGTGAGACGCTAGTTTGTCTGCAGCCCATTGGTTGATGTGTTTCAGAATAGCAGACACCGCGTGTTTTTCCGTTGGTGCTTGGTCTTGTTCGACATCGATCTTTTGCTTTGGATGTGAGCCTGTCGCATCTTCAGCAATATGGAGCCAATCTGGGTGCCAGTAATATGGCTGACCGCTCGGTGTTGTCCAACTGTGAACACCGTTTGACTCTCCTTTATAACTTAATTGGTCTGCTTCTATTTTTTTCATTGTTATCTCGCATGTTTTTGGGTTACATCAAATTATTGAGGTAGAAAGCCAACTTAGCTCCTACCTTGGGTACAAACTTAGCAAAGCTTACAAAGTTATCTGTGAACCAATTCACACTATTGTGGAAATTAGGTGCGATCATATGGATAGCAGCAATAGTTGTTGGCGTAAGTGATAAAATCACCGGCTCACAGAATTTCTCTAGGTAGTACAATTAGATGGCGCGTTATGAAGAGCTTGCAAAGGATATTCGAACTCAGATAGCCAACAATACGTGGCGATCCGGAGAGAAGATCCCTTCGGTACGCATGAGTTGTCGAAATTACAACGTCAGCAATAGTACTGTCTTACAAGCCTACCAGTTGCTAGAAAGCGAAGGGTGGATCATCGCTAAACCTCAGTCGGGCTACTTTGTAGCGCCAAGGCTGGACGGCGTTGACTACGCACAGCCACTCGTTAGTGAAAAGAAAGCCATTAATGACCGCTTATTTGATTTCTTGAAGTCGAGTTCAGCCGAAGGTGTGATTCCTTTCGGCTCTGCATTCCCAGATCCCGACCTTTTCCCGTTACCTACCTTGACTCGAAACCTTGCCAGCGCGGGTAGGAAGATGACTGGCGCGAGTGTGATAAATAATTTACCACCGGGCAGTGAGTCCTTGAGAAGGCAAATCGCACAGCGTTATCTGCAGCAAGGGATCACGGTTAATCATCAAGACATCGTGATTACGTCGGGTGCTATGGAGGCGCTCAACTTGAGCCTGCAAACGGTCACCAAGTCGGGTGATAACGTCGTGATTGAGTCTCCCGCATTCTATGGTGCTCTGCAGGCTGTCGAGAGGCTCGGGCTTAACCCGATCGAAGTGGACGTTTGCCCAATCAATGGGTTGAATATAGAGCAGTTTGAAAACGCGCTACAAAACCAAGATGTTAAAGCGTGTTGGCTGATGACGACTTTTCAAAACCCAACGGGAACCAGTTTGTCGGAACAGGCAAAGCGCCGTGTGGTAGAGATTGCAGAACAGCATGGAACCTACATTATTGAAGATGACGTGTATGGCGATCTTTATTACGAAGGGCATAAGCCGAAGCCACTAAAGGCCTTCGATAAGACCGATTCCGTCTTGCTTTGTGGGTCGTATTCAAAAAGTTTGTGTCCTGGTTATCGAGTAGGGTGGGTTGTGAACACGCGTTTTAACGACGCGATTCAAAAGTTACAGCTTCTTTCTACGTTATCGAGTAGCGCTCCTGTTCAACTTGGTGTCGCTCATTTCTTAACGCATGAAAGCTACGACAATCACCTTCGTAAACTGCGTAAAAACCTTGTCGTCAGGAAAGAGCGATTTATCGATGTCATTAAGCAGTACTTTCCGCATTCAATAGAGATTGAAGAGCCGGCTGGTGGTTACTTGATATGGATTCGCTTTTCTGAAAAATTCGACAGCCAACAGTTTCATCAACTGGCTATCGAACAAGGTATTAGCGTTGCATCTGGCGATCTGTTTAGTGAGCATGGCAGAGTGGATAACGCGATACGATTGAACTTCTCTTATGAACTGACAGAAGAGAAAGAACAGGCGCTCATCTGGCTTGGCAAACTGGCACATCAACTTACGCACTCGTAAAACCTTAAGTCCCTCATAAAAAAGACAATCATTCCAACTGTACGGGTTGTTTGTGGGGTAACTGTACGCCTAATTGACCAAAGAGTTGTGATTCAATAACGGTAGACCAAATATTGGAGATACCGTTATGTTGAAAATGACTATGGGAAATGAAGTTAAGCTGATTATTGTCGCTATTGTGTGTGCGCTTCTGCTTATTCTCGGCCACGTACTGCTGGCAAAAGCATTCGCTGATATGGCGTGGGCGGAATACACCACTGCCGCGATCCCATTCGTTATGATGGCAATCTGCGGTCTTGCAATAAAATACGCTATCGACCAAGATGTGGATTAGCTTTTGAAATAATGAGTCTCAGATAGTGGTACGCAGAAACAGCCGTCGTCTCGTTTTATTCCGAACATAAAAAAACCTCCGCAAGTGCGGAGGTTTTTGTTTGTTCTTAACTTTTAATATCGAATAGGTTTCGAATTAGAAGTTTGCAGAGCGTGGTGTACGTGGGAATGGAATCACGTCACGAACGTTACCCATACCTGTTACGTAAGATACTAGACGCTCGAAACCAAGACCGAAACCAGCGTGTGGCACTGTACCGTATTTACGTAGGTCGCGGTACCAGCTCATGTGCTCAGGGTCGATACCCATAGCAATCATACGCTCGTCTAGAATGTCTAGACGCTCTTCACGTTGTGCACCACCGATGATTTCACCGATGCCTGGTGCAAGTACGTCCATTGCTGCAACTGTTTTGCCGTCGTCGTTTAAGCGCATGTAGAAAGCTTTGATGTCTTTCGGGTAGTTCTTAACGATAACAGGTGCTTTGAAGTGCTCTTCAGCTAGGTAACGCTCATGCTCAGAAGACATGTCGATGCCCCACTCAACGTCAAACTCAAATTTCTTACCAGAGTCTAGTAGGATTTGGATTGCGTCAGTGTAGTCAACTTGTGCGAAGTCAGCGTCAACGAATTGCTCTAGACGAGTAATTGCTTGCTTGTCGATGCGAGAAGCGAAGAATTCAAGGTCGTCGCGGCGCTCTTCAAGAACAGCAGCGAAAACGTACTTAAGCATGTCTTCAGCCAGTTTCGCTACATCGTTAAGGTCTGCAAACGCAACTTCAGGCTCAACCATCCAGAACTCAGCTAGGTGGCGGCTTGTGTTTGAGTTTTCAGCACGGAACGTAGGACCGAACGTGTAAACCTTGCTTAGTGCACAAGCATAAGCTTCAGCATTAAGTTGGCCAGATACTGTTAGGAACGTCTCTTTACCGAAAAAATCTTCGTTGAAGTCTACGTCGCCTTTTTCAGTGCGTGGTAGGTTTTCCATGTCTAGCGTAGAAACACGGAACATTTCACCTGCGCCTTCTGCATCAGATGCAGTAATAAGCGGAGCAGAAGTCCAGAAGAAACCTTGCTCGTGGTAGAAACGGTGAATCGCTTGAGATAGACAGTTACGTACACGTGCTACTGCGCCAATCACGTTTGTACGTGGACGTAGGTGAGCAACTTCACGAAGGTACTCGATAGAGTGACGCGTCTTAGCCATTGGGTAAGTGTCAGCGTCTTCAACCCAGCCTACAACTTTAACGTCAGTTGCTGCTAGTTCGAAGTCTTGACCTTTCGCAGGAGACTCAACAATCTTACCCGTTACTTCAACAGAGCAGCCAGTTGTTAGCTTTAATACTTCGTTTTCGTAATTATTAAGATTATTAGGAACCACGGCCTGAATCGGGTCGAAACAAGAGCCGTCATAAATGGCAAGGAAAGAGATTCCAGCTTTGGAATCACGACGTGAACGGATCCAGCCGCGAACAGTTACTTCACTGTCTACCGCTAGCTTGCCGCCAAGTACGTCTGTTACAGGCGCGTAAGTCATGTTGATTTCATTCTCCATTGAGGGACAAATTCAACTCAAAGTCTCTGGCATTGCTGCAAATAAATATACATTTGCACAATAATTAGCCGAAACATTAAGTTGTATAAACTTTTTAAATCGATTGAACATATTACCTGTCATACCGACAGCTTCAACCTTTATTCTTGCTTGGTGAAAGAAATATTGTGTCTACTGACGATAAATAGGTTTGAGGGTGTGTTTTTTGTTCGATCTTAGCGTCAGCCTTACCTTTCACCCTATGTGAGCTGCTGAACGAGCATGGCGTAATCGAAACCTTTGTTTTCAATAATGGGAGTGTGATTGTGTTGAGACTCACTCTATATTGGCGCGGATTCAGTCATTTTGGACTTGATCACCTTCTTAATTTCCCACTAAAGTACAAGAGGAGTTTAATATCTACGTGTTAATTACGCCGCCTTAACCCCTGCATTCTCTCTACACCCGCACTTTTCGAGCGCTCGCTCATTCAAGAAAAACAGTCGATCAAATTATGTCTCAACAAGGCAGGACTGGCTGTACAAGTAAAAGAGAATTACATGCTTAATTATTTAAAAAAACACTGGTTATCAAACGTTAAAGGAGATTCATTATCTGGGATTGTGGTTGCACTCGCCTTGATCCCTGAAGCCATCGCATTTTCAATTATTGCAGGCGTTGACCCTAAAGTAGGGCTCTATGCCTCGTTCTGTATTTGTGTCGTCACTGCTTTGGTTGGCAGTCGTCCGGGAATGATTTCCGGTGCAACAGGCGCTATGGCGCTACTAATGGTCACTTTAGTGAGAGAGCACGGACTAGAATATCTACTCGCCGCTTCATTTCTAGCTGGCGTCATTCAGATCGCAGCTGGTTATCTCAAGCTTGGTAACCTGATGAATTTCGTTTCCAAATCGGTGATTACTGGATTTGTTAACGCGCTCGCCATTCTAATTTTCATGGCCCAACTTCCTGAATTAATCAACGTCCCTTCAAGCGTTTACGTGTTAGTCGCTTTGGGTTTGGCGATCATTTATCTGCTTCCTTATTTCCCCAAGTTTGGTCGCGCAATACCTTCTCCACTGGTCGCGATTGTTACCCTGACAATCATTAGTTTGCTCTTCGGCTTAGATGTGAGAACGATTGGCGATATGGGCAAGCTTCCCGATTCACTGCCTGTGTTCTTGATTCCTAATATTCCATTCACGTTTGAGACGCTTGCAACCATCCTGCCATATTCGATTGCTCTGTCTCTGGTTGGCTTGTTGGAATCCTTGATGACAGCGACCATAGTCGATGACCTGACTGATACTGAAAGCAATAAAAACAATGAGTGTAAAGGGCAGGGCGTTGCGAACATCGTGGCTTCCCTTTTTGGTGGAATGGCGGGCTGCGCAATGATCGGTCAGTCGATCATTAACATCAAATCAGGTGGCTTAACCCGATTGTCCAGCATGATCGCTGGGGTGGTTTTGTTGCTAATGGTGGTGTTTGTTTCTGATTGGTTGAAGCTGATACCGATGGCCGCTTTAGTGTCTGTGATGATCATGGTTTCTATCGGCACATTCTCATGGCGTTCCATTGTTGAGCTTAAAGATCACACACTGCCAACCAATGTAACCATGCTAGCAACCGTGGCGGTGGTGGTGTTTACTCATAATTTAGCAATAGGTGTTGCGGTTGGCGTGGTGCTGTCGGCTCTGTTTTATGCACATGCCAGCAAATCCATGGTGTTTATATCCGATGAAGTCGTGACAAACGAAATGCACACCATTCACCGAGTAAAAGGCCATGTCTTCTTTGCTTCGTCAGATGCGTTTGTCGACTTATTTGATTATGACAACGCGACCTCTTTAGTGACCATCGATATATCGGATGCCTCATTCTTAGATAATACCTCGGTCGAGGCGCTTGATAAGGTTGTGTTCAAGTTCCGTAAAAAAGGGGCTTACGTTGAAGTGTCAGGAATGGATAGCGTGAGTGCGAACCTGATAGTCAAACACGCAATGTATCACAAGCATAAAGACTTAACCGCGGTTTCCATTACGCACTAATCTTGGTTTAAGGTACTTTTAAAGCCTGAAAGCCTGAACTAGACATTGTTATGAAGTTAAAGCGCTCATTGTTGAGCGCTTTTTTGTTGGCGATCTATGACTTCTTCTTTGTACTCGACAAAGTAAACTGATTAATCAGTGACTCAAGGTGATCAGACAGCTCTTCTAAGTCATTGCTGATGTTGCGAGTTTCAGCCGCGGATTGCGACGTGTTGTTGGCGTGAGAGGTGATGGTTTCAACCTTTTGTTGAACATCTTGAGTCGCTTGTGTGGTGGATTGTGTTTGCTGCTGAATATTCTGTGCGTGAGCCAGCACCTGTTTCATCTCTTCGACCACACCATTCATTTCAATTGAAAGTGCGTCGATATCGGTTGAGCTTTGATGGGCTTGTTCGCAAACGCGATCGGCAGAAGTCAGCGACTCTTCGCTGCCTTGCTGGAACTGATGAATGATTGACTCAATACTGCCTGTTGCTTCAGCGGTTCGTGATGCAAGATGGCGAACTTCATCAGCCACCACCGCAAACCCACGACCTTGTTCTCCCGCACGTGCCGCTTCAATTGCTGCATTCAAGGCCAGAAGATTGGTTTGGTCAGCAATGCCACGAATCACACTCAATATTGAAGAGACCTCTCCGGTTTGCTCATTGAGTGTCAGTATTTTGTGTTTCACTTCTTCTATGCTGCTAACGAGGTTTTTTATCTCACTGCTTGCTTCGTGTGCTTGGTTGGCACTCTTACACGCCACATCAGCGGTGTGATTGATAAGCTCTGAAGCTGTTAAAGTCGCTTGTTCTACATTGACTTGCTGTGCCTGTATTCCTTCGACATTGTGTTGCACTTCTGCGGTTTCGCTTTGCTGGTCGCTGGCGGCTTGCTCGGTAATTTGCGCGACACTAGTCAGTTGGTTGGCAGACGCATTTAACTTGTGCGAGGTGCTTTGTACCTTTTCTAAGCTGTCAGATACGGTTCCCATGAACGAGTTGATGGAGTTAGCCAGCGTGCCAATCTCATCCTTGCTTTGTTCCGGCAGGCGAGTGGATAGGTTTTTATCGTTGCTGACTTGGGTCATAAAGCGAGAAGTCTGTTGCAGCGGGCGCACGATAATCTTACGAATTAATCCCATCGTAAGGACAAATCCGGCAAACGAGATCACTGCCATAATGCCAATAGCAGCCATGGTTTGAGTGTTAATCAGCGAGTTAACATGGTTAAGGTTATATTCGAGACGAATCGCACCCAAGACTTCACCTTCTGGTGCCATATGACAGGCGACACAATTGGTTCCTCGGTAATCTTCACTCGACTTCATTGGCAGAGCAATAACCAAGCCTTTGCCCCAATCAGCAGAAAAAGGTTCGATAACGGTTTCACCCGCTAGCGCTCGTTTATCAATATCGTCAACCGGTGTTTGGTTGTCATTACCTGGGCCATATAACTTGCTGACAGCGTCGGCGCGTAAAACACGAACGTCTTCAATGCCTTCTTGAGCCAGTGCTTTCTGACGAAGGGTCTCTTTTTGTGCCATGGTGCCGGTGAGCATCATCATATTGAGGCTATCGAAGTAGTTACTTGCTTTGTCGTGAAGCTGCTCACTTAACACTGAGTTTACAAGTTGCTTTTGTTGCGAATATTGGAAATAGGTCGATATTGCCAGCAAAAAAGTGAACACGATGGCGAGGGCCACTAGGATTTTAAAGGTGATTGTTGAGCGCATAAGGTGTTTGTTTTTATTAATTATAATGACGCAAATACTGTACTAGTAAGAATTCCTACCACCTATGGGGTATAACGAATTGTGTGACCACACTCCGGTTGTGGTTATGTTTCTGTGATGTAGCGAGTTTGTGTCGTGTCTGATGTTGAAATGGAACGCGCTTCAAGCTCCTCGCTGTTCTTAAAACAGACTGTTGTTTTGGGAAAATTGAAGTGCAGCATCGAGTTTTGATTGTGCTGATAATTAGAAAAGCCTAGGTTGTTAATTAGCTCGATGTATTTGTCCGCTTGTCTTTTATCAATAAAGACTATTGTTTTAGACGACTTAGTGGTCAATTTATATCCAAATGGTTGTTTTGTTCAATTTAATAGCAAAAATTGTGGTTATAGCGTTGTGTTTCGAGGCTCATTCGATAAGATGAAAAGACCTCTATGATAGAGGTAGGGCAGCAACGGATACGCTGCTTCAAATACTATGGAATGTGACTTATTGGACACATACATGAAATTCAAGATTACATCACCGATTATTGAACCTACGGAAGGTTCACCACATCAGTTAATGCTTACTCACGCTTCTCGTTTTACCTCTTTTAAGACAAGCTCCCCTTTGAACGCCCTGTTCGACAACGTCTCTGCACGCTTCTTTACCGCTTATCGCTCCTATTGTTATTCGTTTTATAACTTTATTTCTATCTGAACTCCTTTGTCATCCGCTCGATGAACGAAGACTCACATCTATAAAAACTAAACAAATAAGTTAAAAACAATGAATATTAAAATGATGGGTAGCTCCCTAATTATCGCTGGTACCGCTCTCGGTGCTGGTATGCTTGCGATCCCAATGGTATTAGCTCAATTCGGATTGCTTTACGGCACACTGCTTATGGTACTGATCTGCTTCGGTACGACTTACGCAGCATTACTACTTCTAGAAGCGACCATCAAAGCGGGTGGCGGTCTAGGATTAAACTCTATTGCCCGAAAAACCTTGGGTAAACAAGGTCAGTTGCTTACCAACGGCTTGCTATACGCGTTGTTGATTTGCCTATTAATGGCTTACATTCTGGGCGCAGGTGACTTGCTGAGTAAGTTACTGTCTAACTTTGGCGTCGAAATTACCGCGACTACCAGCCAAACCGTGTTTACCTTGCTTGCTGGCGCAGTAGTCGCAAGTGGTACTGGTGTGATTGATAAGCTCAATCGAGCATTGTTCTTCGTGATGCTTGCTAGTTTGTTTGCAACCATGGCCTTCTTAGCGCCGAGCATGACTCAAGAAAACTTGATGCAGGTAACCAGCCATGACCACGTTGACCTAATCAAAACCAGTGCCATCCTGTTTACGAGCTTTGGCTTTATGGTGGTGATTCCAACCTTGGTTTCTTACAACCACGAAGCGACAGACAAACAGCTGCGTAACATGGTGATCATCGGTTCTCTGATCCCATTAGTGTGTTACTTGTGTTGGTTGTTTGCGGTAGTGGGTAACTTGAGTGAAGAGCAATTCCGTAGCTTTGAGAACGTATCAGATTTGATGGCGGCGTTTGAGGCTCAGTCTCCTTGGGTGGGTAACGTCTTGTCTACCTTCACTGGCTTGGCGTTGTTGACTTCTTTCTTTGGCGTAGCAATGGCGTTGTTCAACCAGAACAAAGACATGTTCAACCAAAATACAGCGGTAACGTACTGCATTAGCTTTATCTTGCCGTTGGCGGGTTCATTGCTTGCGGCAGACAAGTTCCTACAAGTGCTGAATTACGCAGGCATCATCTTGGTGTTCCTAGCGGTGTTTGTTCCTCTGGTTATGGTTCACAAGCAGCGTTTCATGAAAGTTGCTGATGACCGATACCGAGCAGAAGGTGGCAGCGCAATGATGTTGTTCTCACTGCTGTTTGGTTGCTTCCTGCTTATCTCACAAGTGATCTAGTTCTTTGGTCCATTATCTAAGATGCGAATCGAGCATCTTAGATATAAGTGGCCGGAATTCAGATACAAAAAAGGAACGCATCGGCGTTCCTTTTTATTATCTGCTGATTAAAAACAGATTGATTCAAAGGCTATCAACAAACAACCTTAACAGCCAAACCACCTTGAGAAGTCTCACGGTATTTAGCGTTCATGTCTTTACCTGTTTCTAGCATTGTTTCGATAACTTTATCTAGAGAAACAGTAGGAGCAGAAGAGCGACGAAGCGCCATACGAGTCGAGTTGATTGCTTTAACTGCAGCAATACCGTTACGCTCGATACATGGTACTTGTACTTGGCCAGCAACTGGGTCACATGTTAGACCTAGGTTGTGCTCCATGCCGATTTCTGCAGCCATACATACTTGCTCAGGGCTACCACCCATAAGCTCAGCAAGACCAGCAGCAGCCATAGAGCATGCCACACCAACTTCACCCTGACAGCCAACTTCAGCACCAGAGATTGAAGCGTTACGCTTGTAAAGACCACCGATCGCGCCAGAAGCTGCGAAGTAACGGATGTAATCTTTCTCTGTCACTGTTTGGATGAATTTATCGTAGTAAGCCAATACAGCAGGGATGATGCCACATGCGCCGTTTGTTGGTGCCGTTACTACACGACCGCCAGCTGCATTTTCTTCGTTTACTGCGAAAGCAAACATGTTTACCCAGTCAACAACCGACATTGGATCATTGGTTGTTTTTTCTGAAGTCATTAGCTGTTGGCGAAGTGCTGCTGCACGACGAGGTACACGTAGTGGACCTGGCAGGATACCTTCAGTATTCATACCGCGATCCATACACTCACGCATCGTTTTCCAGATGTTAGCGAAGTAAGTGCGAGACTCTTCGTCTGAGTGGAATGCTGCTTGGTTTTTCATAACCAGTGTACTGATAGAAAGACCGCTTTCTTTACACTGATTAACCAGCTCTTCAGCTGTTGTGAATTCGTAAGGTGCTTTGATTGGGTTTTCTTCTTCTTTGCCGAAGTTCTCTTCGTCAACGATGAAACCGCCACCAATTGAGTAGTACGTTTTTGAGTATGCAACTTCGTCACCAACCCATGCATGAATGCTCATGCCGTTCTCGTGTAGAGAAAGGTTGCTAGTGTGGAAGTTCATACCGCCATCGCGTGGGAACGATACTGTATGACAGTGCATGCCAACAGGAAGGCGCTCAGTTTCTTCTACGCGAGCAATGAAGCCAGCAATAGAATCGATATCAACACGCTCAGGAGTATTGCCAGCAAGACCCATGATGATTGCGATATCTGTGTGGTGACCTTTCCCTGTCAGTGATAGTGATCCATATACGTCCACGGTGATTTTAGTGATGTCGCGCAATTTTCCCATTGAACGTAGGTCATCAATAAATTCTTTACCCGCTTTCATTGGTCCAACTGTGTGTGAGCTCGATGGACCAACACCGATTTTATAGATATCAAATACACTAATCATAGCGATTACCTCAAAAAGAGAGCCTCCCAAGGGAAGTCGGGAGGCTCATTTATTATCATTATATTTTTTGTCTAATCTCGCGATATAAGATGGATGCCATCTTATAAAAACGGCTTGAGATTAAAGAGCGCCGTAGATTACAGAACTAATAGCCGCTAGACCACATAAAGCTGTAAAGATTTGCACAGGTGCTGAAGTTTTGTACTTAGCCATAGCTGGTACTTTCTGCATCGCGAACACAGGCATTAGGAACAGGATAGCTGCAATCATTGGAGCACCCATTGTTTCAATCATACCTAGGATACTTGGGTTAACTACTGCAACAATCCAAGTTGTAACAACGATGAACGCTAGAGATGCTTTTTCAATCTTAGAGATTGAAGAACCAGAGCGAGACTTGATTAGACCAACAAGACCTTCGTGAGCACCTAGGAAGTGACCGAAGTAGCTAGAAGTAATCGCTGCGAATGCTACAAGAGGACCCATGTAAGAGATAAGTGGAGACTCGTGAACGTTAGCTAGGTAAGAAAGAACAGAGATGTTCTGTGCTTGCGCTGTTGCTAGTTGCTCTGGAGATAGAGAAAGCACTACAGAGAATACGAAGAACATTACAAAACCCATCAGCATCATTGCTGCGCCACCAGTGATCGCGTCAGTTTTCTTAACTGCGTCATCACCGTATACACGACGTTGCTCTTTAGAGAACTGTGAAATGATTGGGCTGTGGTTGAAAGAGAACACGATGATTGGAATAGCAAGCCAGATAATAGAAGGCATTGTTGACCATTCTGGGCTTACGTCCATCATTGAAGTGTTCCAATCAGGAACTAGGTAAAAAGATAGCGCTAGTAGGATGAATACTAGTGGGTAAACCATTGCTGAAGTTGCTTTAAGCATCAGCTCTTTACCGAATACAACACCTGCTGTCATAGCAAGGATAAGTGCACCAGAAAGAAGAGGACGTGGAATAGATTCCATACCCATTTGGTTTACTAGGAAAGAATCAACTGTGTTTGTGATACCAACACCGTAGATAAGAACGATCGGGTAGATAGCGAAGAAGTAAGCAAAAGTAATAATGTTTGCGCCAGTCTTACCGAAGTGCTCTTCAACTGTGTCTGTAATATCAGCTTCAGGGTTTTTAGCAGACAGTACGAAACGAGCTAGAGATTTGTGTGCGAACCAAGTCATTGGTGCCGCAATTAGAGCTAGGATAACTAATGGCCAAAAACCACCCGCACCAGCTTTGATTGGAAGGAATAGTACGCCAGCACCAACTGCTGTACCGAATAGTGATAAACACCAGGTAAAATCTTTATAGTTAAACTTGCTTGAATCTTTAACGGCATTTGCCGAAGAAGTTGTTGTGTTCATGTTAAATTACTCATTTTTTGGGAACAGGAAATAAGTCGGGGCTAATTCTGCAGAATTTTCTTCTGCAAAAAATAGATCTAAATCATGTAATGAAACGGCGTGTCACATGATATGCGAAAAACGGATTTTTGATCACGAAAATAGCGTGCCACAGGTGATTTATGTTTATGCTTGGTATTACTTTTATTTATGCGAAAGGCGGGGTTGTATAGATTTATACCAGGGAAACGTTTGCGTAAAATTGCATTAATAAATCTGTTCCATAGAAAGTCTGGATTTTGTTAACAGAGATTAAACAAAACGTAGTTGCTATGTGATTCGTTGCAGTACGTGTTGCTGCATTGAGTGGATGATTTGCGCCGTAACGCCCCAAATTAGGTGCTCTTGGAAGGGCATAGCAAAAACTCGATGCTTGATTTGTTTAAAGTTAACAGTGTGGCTGTGTAACTTGGCTTGGTCTAAAACATAGGTAGCGGGCACCTCAAAAATTGAGGCAACTTCGTTCTCATCGATGATGGCTTTATAGTCAGGATCGACCATGGCAACAATCGGCGTCACAGAAAATTTACTAATAGTACTCAATGCAGGTAATTGCCCAACAATTTTAACTTGATCCGATCGAATTCCCACCTCCTCATGGAGCTCTCTGAGTGCAGTGAATTGCATAGAAGGGTCAGAAAGTTCGTGTTTACCACCAGGAAAGCTGACTTGGCCGGGGTGATGCTTTAAATGAGCCGCTCTTTTAGTAAAAATGACATGTAAACCATCTTCTCTTTCAACTAAACCTACCACCACTGCCGCTTTACGTAATTGCTCGCCACTGATGTGCGAAACACGCTCTACTGACTCTGGGTGATAGCCAACGGTAGGGTTAAGTTGGAATTGCTGAAGGAAGTTTTCTTTATTCATATCAAGCCAATATATTGATTATTATGATTTTAATTATAGACATAACCGTGGGTTGATTACCAATATTGAGTTTTTCTTCATTCACTTTCCCTCTTTTAGTTATCAATTGGGCGTCATGAGAGGCTGTTTACCGATGAATCTCCTCAAAATGACGATTTTTGCTATATTCAATATGTGCATACAGGCGAGTAAGCGTTACCCATGTCATAAAATTGGGTGACGAAACGTAGATTTTTTGTTTAAGAATTTGATAACAATAACTTAGTGGACCATTCTAAAAAGAAATAGAAGAAAAGGTATGAGATGAAAGGAATCATATTCACCGAATTTTTAGAGCTTGTTGAAGACAAGTTTGGGCTAGAGCTTTTGGAAGAAGTTCTAGAAATGTCAGAAGATGAAGGGATCTATACGTCGGTCGGCAGTTACGACCACAAAGACCTTGTCAGGTTGATTATCAACTTGAGTAAGAAAACCGATATTGATGCGGCAAGCTTGCAACGCGTGTTTGGGCAGTCTGTATTTAAGAACTTACTGGCCTCATTACCGAATAAAGCGAGCCTTGCTCACAGCAATACCACCTTTCAATTTATTCAGCACGTAGAGCGTTACATTCATGTTGAAGTGAAGAAGCTCTATCCAGATGCTGAGCCACCTGAATTCAGTTTTATCACCACGAACGAAGCACAACTTGTTTTTGACTACAAAAGCGCAAGGTGTATGTCTCATGTTTGCTTAGGGCTTATTGAAGGATGTGCTGAATACCACGGTGAATCTATCGCGGTGGAGATGACGCCACAAAATGATGACCAAAGCGTGGTTAGGTTTAATCTCAAAGTAGAAAAGTAATATGGATCTGGCATCTGCCCTAGAGAAGAAGCTTAAGCGTCAAATCGCGGCAAGGAAAGCGGCTGAAGGATTGTTGGAACAGAAGAGCCTCGAACTGTTCGAGGCTAACCAACAGCTTGAGCTTGCTTTGCGTCAGTTAGAAAAGCGCTCCAACGCGAATATACGCCGCATTGAATTCCAAGAACAAATCGACAACCTGTTGATTGATTTTGGGCGCGCGTTTCTAAGAAATGATCTCGATGATGTCATGCTATCTGAACTAACGACCAACGTGACTAACAGTTACTTAATCGAAGCCAGTCGTTTGATTCTACCTCCCAAGCTCATCCCTCAGTTACAGACCTATGATTATGGCGATGAGACTGTCGAGGTGTTAGAGCAAGACATTCAAGAACCTCATTGGCAAGACAACCTACTGACCGTGCCCTTAGAGGTTGAAAAAGTCATAGTTGGTGCGTTAATCGTCAGAGTCAGGTTGTTAGACCAAGACTACGAGTTTATCCAAAGCCAACTGTTGTTGGTCACGGACCTTATCTGCAGTGCCTTAACCCATCAACTAGCAATCAACCGAAATATTGAATCACGTAAACGAGCGGAAGAGTCCGAAAGGGCAACGCGTGACTTTGTGGCCATGATTAATCATGAGTTAAGAACTCCACTTAATGGCTTACTAGGCAGTGCCGAGTTGATCAGTGATACCGAACTGAATAGCTCTCAGCGTGAGATAGTGAACAACCTGAGCCAATCTGGAGAGTTTCTCCGAACCATCATTAATGATCTATTGGATTACAGCAAAATTAACGCAGGGATGTTAGAGCTTATTCCAAAGAAATTTGCCCTGAATGACTTGCGAAACACGATTGATAGTATTTTCGTCAATCGAGCAATCGAGAAGCAGCTTGAATTTAATATCAGTGTTGCGTCAAATGTTCCCTCCCATTTCCAAGGTGATTTAGAGCGCATCACTCAGCTGTTTGTGAACTTAATCGGTAATGCGATTAAATTTACAGAAGAAGGACATGTGAATGTCGATATCGAATGGGACAAAAACCAATTTGTTTTCTCTGTAGAAGATACTGGAGTCGGAATTGCTGAATCAGCACATAAGACGCTGTTTGAACCTTTTACGCAGGCAGATAACTCAAGTAGTCGGAACTATGAGGGTACAGGACTTGGGTTAGCGATTTGTCGCAAACTGGTGGCTCTGATGAATGGTGATATTGGGGTGACCAGTGTCGTTGGTTCAGGCACGACGTTTACCATCTCGATTCCTCTTCAAGTTGTCGATGTTCCGGCAGAGAGTGATAGTGTCGCCAAGGGCTTTGAGTATGAGGCGGAATTGTCACTACTTAAAGTGCTGGTGGTTGATGATATTAAGATGAACCAGATCATCATCCAACAGATGCTTCGTAAACATGAGATTGAACCAGCTATCGCAAGCAATGGTGTCGAAGGGTTTGAGCTCGCGTCAGACAACGAATACGACATTGTATTCATGGATTGCAGAATGCCTGTTATGGACGGGTTTGAAGCAACAGAGAAGCTAAGAGAGAAGGGTTACGTTAAATCTATTGTGGCACTGACCGCCGGAACGACATTGGAAGAACGCGAACGTTGTATTCAGTGTGGAATGGATGACATTTTGAGTAAGCCTTACACCGCCAACGATCTGAAAGAGATGCTCAAGAAGTGGGGTATCTCAGCGGTGAAGGTCGCTTAAACACGCGAATAAAGCGTTGTGAGTTATGTACTCTAACTTACAGACTAAAAAACCGAAGTGATCTTACGATCCTTCGGTTTCTTTTTATATCGAACTTTTGCTAGCCGTTAAGCTACGGAACTCGTCATTAAGTCGCGGAACTCGCAGTTAATGACACTAGGTTTAGCAATCTTCAAGTACCGGTAGAATTCGACTCAGCTTATCCAGTGTTTCTTGGTATTCAGAAGCACAATCACTATCAAATACCACACCACCGCCAGCCCAAGCATAAAGCGTGTTGTTCTCGGCGACTAATGTACGAATGGTAATACTGGTATCCATTCTGCCATTTCGGCTGATGTAGCCAATACTGCCGCAGTACGCTGAACGTCGATGCGGTTCTAACTCTTCAATGATCTGCATCGCGCGAACTTTTGGTGCGCCAGTAATCGAGCCTCCAGGGAAACAGGCTCTCAGAAGGTCAGTTGCAGAGTATTGGTCATCAAGGTCCGCTCGTATCGTGCTCACTAAGTGGTGCACGGCAGGGAAGCTTTCAATATCGAAGAGCTTTGGTACATGCACTGTGCCCGGTTTTGCTACTCGGCCAATGTCATTACGAAGTAGGTCGACGATCATCAAGTTTTCCGCCTGATCTTTATCGGCGCTTGCTAGGTCTTGCGCGTTGGCATTATCAATCATCGGGTCCTCAGAACGAGGTCGTGTGCCTTTGATTGGCTTGGTTTCAATGACGTTGTCTTTGAGTTCTAAGAAACGCTCTGGCGAAACACTGATGATTGCGCAGTCGGCCAAACGGATAAAACCCGAAAAGGGCGCTGAGTTGTACTGTTCTAACTTGTCATAAGCCAGCCATTCACTACCTTGGTATTGGGCATTGAAGCGCTGAGCTAAGTTAATCTGATAGCAGTCCCCGGATAACAGGTACTCTTGAACACTATCGAACTTAGTGGCGTAGCTCTCTTCGCTCATATTGGATTGCCACGGTGTGGTTAACCCAAAGGGCGCATGTGATAGGTGTGATTGAGCCATCTGCTGCATTAGCCAATCATGATGTTCATCGATATTGCTACCGACAATACACGCCGTTTTCAATTGGTGGTCAACGATAACAGCCCATTCATACAAGCCAACTGCCATGTCAGGTGCTTCAATATCACGCTTTGCGAGTGATGGAAGTGTCTCGACTCTGCGCCCTAAATCATAGCTAAAATAGCCTAAAGCGCCGCCAACGAATGGCAACTGAGTGTGCTCTTTAGTCGCAGGCAATAATTGTTGCTGATATTGGTCGAGTAGTTCGAAAGGATC
Source organism: Vibrio sp. 10N.222.52.C12 (assembly GCF_041474215.1). Classification (NCBI taxonomy): domain Bacteria; kingdom Pseudomonadati; phylum Pseudomonadota; class Gammaproteobacteria; order Vibrionales; family Vibrionaceae; genus Vibrio; species Vibrio sp. 10N.222.52.C12. The sequence goes on along the minus strand of NZ_JBFRTR010000028.1, from coordinate 2,131 downwards.
AGAGTCTGAAACCTCGCACGTCTCATTAACATTAACGGTCGTTTCTGCACCGATTGTCTCGAAGGTGGCGATGGGTTGAGCAACTAAAATATCGTATCGACTATCAACGTGGCTTTCTGAAGCGGAGCGTAATAGCATTGCCCACGGCAGGTTTTCAATATGGGAAAACAGCTGTTTAGCTAAAGTTGATTGATATTCAAGCGGCTTGATTTGGATAGAGCGAAATTCGTTGTTATTCATTTGTTTAATTTGTGACAAAGAGTTCGATCACTGCATGGCGTGTGAGAGGAAGCAAGAGTATCATAAATTGAAAATAAAATGGGTTCTTGATTAGAACGGTGTAATCCAAGTGGTTTAGTTTAAAGCTATGCAAGCGATTGCTAAAGCAACTAAATACAGCTCAACACAATAAAAAGCTAAACCACCTAATTCGATTTGGCACATATAGTCAAACTGTGAACCCACATGGAACCAGAACAATAAAGAGGCATGCAATGACGGTTATTCGTAAGCAAGATGTGATCAGCAGTGTCGCTGACGCACTTCAGTACATTTCTTATTATCACCCTTTAGACTTTGTCCAAGCCCTAGAAAAAGCGTACGAGAAAGAAGAGAGCCAAGCAGCTAAAGATGCGATCGCTCAGATTCTTATCAACTCGCGCATGTCTGCGGAAGGCCATCGTCCAATTTGTCAGGATACGGGTATTGTTACTTGTTTCGTGAACATCGGTATGGATGTTAGGTGGGAAACGGATCAAACAGTACAACAGATGGTTGATGAAGGCGTTCGTCAAGCTTACAACAACCCAGATAACCCATTGCGTGCATCTGTCCTAATGGACCCTGCAGGTAAGCGTATTAATACCAAAGACAACACACCAGCGGTTGTCCACATTAATATGATTCCAGGCAACAAAGTTGAAATTCAAATCGCGGCTAAGGGCGGCGGTTCTGAGAACAAAACCAAGATGGTTATGCTGAACCCTTCTGATGATATTGCAGAATGGGTAGAGAAGACGCTGCCAACAATGGGTGCAGGCTGGTGTCCACCGGGTATGCTAGGTATAGGCATCGGCGGTACGGCTGAGAAAGCAGCTGTGCTAGCGAAAGAATCTTTGATGGAACACATCGATATCCAAGAGCTTATCGAGAAAGGTCCTGAGAACGCAGAAGAAGAGCTTCGCCTAGACATCTTCAACCGTGTAAACAAGCTTGGCATTGGTGCACAAGGTCTTGGCGGTCTAACGACTGTGGTTGACGTAAAAATCAAAACAGCACCAACACACGCAGCATCTAAGCCAGTTTGCTTAATCCCGAACTGTGCAGCAACGCGTCACGTTCACTTCACACTAGATGGCAGCGGCCCAGCAGAGCTAACGCCACCTAAGTTAGAAGAGTGGCCAGACATCACTTGGGAAGCGGGCGCAAATACACGTCGTGTTAACCTTGATGAAGTGACTAAAGAAGACGTACAAGAGTGGAAGACCGGCGAAACGGTTCTTCTGTCAGGTAAGATCTTAACCGGTCGTGATGCTGCTCATAAACGTATTCAAGGCATGCTAGAAAGCGGCGAAGGCTTACCAGCCGGCGTTGATTTCAAAGGCAAGTTCATTTACTACGTGGGTCCTGTTGATGCTGTAGGTGATGAAGCGGTAGGTCCTGCGGGCCCAACAACTTCAACACGTATGGATAAGTTCACTGACATGATGCTGAACGAAACTGGCATTATGGGCATGATCGGTAAAGCGGAACGTGGCCCTGCAACGGTTGAATCAATCAAAGAGCACAAAGCGGTTTACCTAATGGCGGTTGGTGGTGCAGCTTATTTAGTCGCAAAAGCAATTAAAAAAGCACGCGTTGTTGCGTTTGAAGATCTCGGTATGGAAGCGATTTACGAGTTTGAAGTTGAAGATATGCCTGTAACGGTAGCGGTTGACTCTAACGGCGTGAACGCACACCAGATCGGCCCTGACACGTGGAAAGTGAAGATTGCTGAAGCTGAGAAAGCGTAATTAATCGACGCCAAAAAATCGTAATTGTCGCTAACTTCAGCGTTTGAATTGCAATTTTTGACAGAAAGTTAAAGACAAAAGTGCAGCATTATCTGCACTTTTGTCTTATTATCAATGAT
>NZ_JBFRTR010000027.1:0-30782 GCF_041474215.1 Vibrio sp. 10N.222.52.C12 | reverse complement strand
GTCACTATGGTCTGCCTTTCATCGGTTGAGGTTAGTCGTCCTCTGGCTCTTCCCCGTAAAAGGCTCTCAGCTTTTTTCTTAGTACCAAGAGAGCGGCCGTTTCAGCGAGTGCTTTTTCTTTGAGTCGTAAATCTTTCTTCAACTCTTTGATTTCAAGTTTGTCAGCTTTAGCCTGCTTCTTTGCTTCAGCTTCCTGCTCTTTACTCGACTTAAACCCTTGCATACATTCACTGCGCCAGTTTTGGATTTGTTCTGGAAAAAGACCTTTTTCACGATCATATTGGTTGAGTTCACTTTCTGTCATTGAGTAGGTTTTAGCGATAATGGCAAGTTTAGTTTGAGCAGACCACTGCTCTGATGAAGTGTTGGTATTTGGGACGGCGGCTCCTGAATGTCTGAGTTGCTGGCGCCAATGATACAGGGGCGCAGTGCTAATTCCTTCGTCTTCTGACACTTCTTTAACTGACATCGAATATGGAGGTAATAGCTTCTTCAATATCGCTTCTTTTCTTTCTACTGAGATACGAGACACAATTACTCTTTATCGCCCAAACTGGTTAAATTCTAACAGTGACAACTACCCTGCCAGATAGAGATAGTGTACGGTTTCGAGAATGACTTCAGAGGGAAAGTGGCAGCCTTTAAACATGACGATTCAGAGTGTTGAGTGGAAATTGAACAAATCCTAACCTAAAGCTTCAAAGTTTGCGATAGAACCATTTTCAGGTTGTCGAAGAATTGTGTGGGCAAGTTGATGTGGAAGTTGGCCATATTTCAGCAGATAAAATATACGATACCGATGACGTCTATGACGCATTAGCGAGCGAATTTCCAGAAACTGACATAGCGATTCCTCCCAAAGAAAATCTGTATGCTGACGACGCTCATAACCCTAAAAGGGTGAGCAATTTGGTGGTGTACTCTGCATTAAGTCCCACGCGCAGGCAAAAGACAAAGCAGTATGGAAAACGGAATGTCTCAGATAATGCAATGTAGCGTTACAAAACAATTATTGGCCCCAAATTACACAGTAGAGACTTTAACAATCAACAACAGGAAATGATGCAAGCGGCATCAATATTAAATCGATTTATGCAGCTTGGTATGACCGAGAGCTATCGAGTCGCCTAATGACATCAAAAGACAAAGTGGGTTGATTACGGAAACAAAGCCACTCAGAAGTGGCTGATGAACCGTACTTTTTGTCGCCCCAATATACAACGAGATTAAAAGATCTCCCTCAGATCATATATTGAAGGTTTCTAAACCTAGATTTGTGTATGGACAACTTTCGTGAGGAACGAGCGAATAGTTGTCCATACACAAATCCGACAAAGCAACGCCAAAGCGTTGCCCGTCAGGTTTATGCGTTCGTTACTCTTTATGGCACCAATACTTACGGAAATTGGAAGTCCGTAGTAGGAAAGTAGAAAAACATTGATCGATGAACGTTAAGCTAGTTTTTCTAATATTCTTTATTTTATGTGGATAAGTAGTTTTTTTATTTAATAAATTGAGTTTATCCACATTATCCACAATCTCTATAACAGTATATAACCTCTATATGATCTATAATTTATATAAGATCTATAATTGCTAAAAAACACTTTAAAATCATAATGATATTGAGGTTTTGGCAACATATTATTAGTGTGATTGATCTTGTAGTTAGTCTTGTTGATCTTTTAATTAGTCTGGGGGTAACAAGAAATTAGTGTTATTGATCTAAATTTTAGTGTGAAGGTTACATTTTTTTAGTGTCCAAACAGACTTTATCCCATAAGTCTTGATATTGAGTGTTTCATTTTAGTATTTCTATTAAGGTTACAGGAATTTAGTCTAAAATTGTGAATTACGTTCTTGAGGTTACTGAAATTTAGTCTTATCCTTGTACTACACTAATAATCTGTTACCTGAAACTAATTACTATGACTGACCATCGACAGTTGATCACAACTGAAGACTACCGTGAATTGCCTAATGACTTTTTTAAGAAAAGCCATGCTTTAGTTTTTAGCCAGCTAGGACTGACGGCGAGAGAGCATGATACATTTGCACTCTTCCTCTCTCGACTACACGAAGACCATTGGGTTGCGTATCAGGAAGGTCGACACGTATACGCACCTGAATATACGTTTCAATCTGAAGTGTTAAAGGAGTGGTTTGGTCTTTCAGCAAAGCAGCTTTATCCAACATTAAAGCCTATGGCTAAAAGGCTCTCATCGCGCAAAGTAGGCTTAATGAACGATGCTGATCAAGAATTTGATTTTATGCCTCTTTTTAGTCGAGTTGCGTATAAAAAAGGGGCGCTAATTATGGTGCCTAACGCTGAATTAATGGATGCTTATCTTGCTCAGTCAGCTGGCCACGCTCAAATTAACCATTTATCTTTTCGTAGTTTGAAGTCAGAACATTCTAAGCGCTTTTACACTATTCTATCTCGCTTTAAAAAGCCTGGAATGAAGTTGCATGAGCAATCGATAGCGCAATTACATGGTTTATTCGGTCTCTTAGATGAGCAAGGGAAGTTAACCAAATCCAGTTACACCAACAACAAGGTCTTCATGGAACGATGTATTCGTAAGCCAATTGAAGAGCTTGCTTCTAACGAAGAAGTGAGAAAAGAGCTAAGCTTTTTGGTTGATGAAGAGTCTGGATCGTATGGTTATAAAGCTCGTTATCGAGGAAAGAGTATTGTTGCGCTTGAGTTCCTTTTCCAATGGAAGCAAAAAAGTGACAATAAAGGTGAGGCATTGGAAAGAGCAAAGTTAGCTGAAGAGCTAGCACCTGATAACCCGATGTTAAAACTCGCAAAAGAAGCCTTTAATATTGTACTTTCATACCCTGTCAATGGTGAGTTAAGTAAACACCATAAACTCGCCATTGAGAGTGTTAGGATGGGTATTATCGTAATGCCTGCAGATATGCAGTTTGATTCTATTTTCTATCACAGGTTAGAGTTAATGGAATTATGATTTTCAGGTAACAGATTTTTAGTGTTTTGCAGTTAACACTAAAAATTTGTTACCTTCAGTGATACTGATCTCAAGTTTTATATTCATCAACTTTGTTATGACATGTGACTACTCACCGCCTTATCAGGCGATGCTTCTTATTTCGTTAGCCGTTGCTCGATAGTATCGAGACTTACGCAGCCTCCATAAGCAGAAACGACCGTCCAGCCGCCTTTAATTCTAGAATGCCTTTATCACGAATATTAAGGGCGGCATTTAAGTCGCGATCAATATCCGTTGTACCGCAAGACGGACAATCCCATTTGCGAACTGATAAAGACATTTCTTCCATTTTATGATCGCAACAGTGGCATGTCTTAGAACTGGCGTACCACTGGTCGAGCTTTACTAGGTGCTTACCTTGCTCTTTCAGTTTGTATTCCAGTTTCGCAACAAAGCTATGCCATGAGGCATCAGCAATGTGTTTTGCTAGTTTGCGGTTTTTCATCATATTTGCTGATTTCAATGTCTCAACTATCACCGCTTGGTTTTCGTCAACGAGAGCTCGAGAGAGTTTGTGTTGAAAATCAGCGCGAGCATTCGCTACCTTTTCATGGCATTTAGCAACAAGTATTCGAGCTTTTGCACGATTAGCACTGCCTTTTGCTTTTCTGGATAGCTGACGCTGCTTACGTCTGAGATTCTTCTCAGCGCGTTTTACAAATCTTGGGTTGGTTGTCTTTCTGCCGTTTGACTCAATCGCAAAATGAGACAAGCCCAGATCGACACCTGTCACTGTTCTTACCGTGTGGAGTGGTTTTGAGGCTTCCACTCCATCATCCGCAAGGATTGATGCGTAGAACTTACCTGTCTTGCTCAGGCTTACAGTGATGCTTTTGACCACACCTGTAATCTCACGGTGAACATTCGCCTCTATAGGCTTAATTTTTGGAAGCTTAATTGCCCCATCAAGCACCTTTACACCGACACAGTGATAGCTCGACTGTTTGCCATGTCTACGTTTGAATTGTGGATACTTGGCTTTCAACTTCGGATTAAAGAAGTTATCGAAGGCTTGATGAAGATTGATCACCGATTGCTGTAAGGCGATTGAATCATATTGCTTCAACCAGTGGTATTTACGGGATTTCTTGGCAACGGCAAGCAGTGGTTTTATATCCTTTTTGGGATTCAGTGTGACGCCATGCTTGCGGTACATGTGCGATTTTAAATGCAGAGCTTTGTTATACGCAAAACGTACGGCACCAAACTGAGCGATTAAAAACTCAGCTTGTTCTTGCGTTGGGTAAATGCGTATTTTTGTTGCTCTTAATATTTCAGTGCTCACATGTATAATTACTTTATATTATTGTCTTATGTGGAGATTGTAAAGTGAGTGTGCACAACAAAGAGTTACTTCAAGATTACCTCAGAAAAAGGCACAGCGTGAGCAAGTTGGTCGTTCATCTAGTATTTACAACGAAGTACAGACGCAAGTTGTTTACTGGAGTTATGATCGAACAGTTAAGAGAAGCCTTTGAGTCAGCGTGTGTAAAACTTGAGTGTGAATTGATAGAAATGGATGGTGAACAGGATCACGTTCATTTACTGATCTCATACCCTCCAAAACTTTCAATCAGTGTAATGGTTAACAACTTAAAAGCTGTTTCATCCCGTATGCTACGACTACAAAACACGCACCTTACGAGGCAAAGTAAAAGCTCTGCCCTATGGTCTCGCTCATACTTTGCTTGCACTGCTGGCGGTGCGACTATTGAAACGTTAAAAGCTTATGTGGAAAGTCAATCGACCCCAGATTAAGACGCTATCGCGTCTTACGCCTTATATCCCCGCCCTCATCGGGCGAGGATTTACGGCGAAATTGCTAAATAATGAGGTGGTTTGTTGTTCATAGGGCAAAACAACCCCCATTGTCCCCATTAAAAACCCCGCTCATTGGCGGGGTTGTTATTTACTTATCTTGCACTTTTTCAGAAACAAACCGTATGATATCGTCATACACCTCAACGGGCAATCTACTCAATTCAATCTTAAGCCCCCGCTTATCACTGCTGTGAGATACCTTTGCATACTTGTTCTTGTCATCGAACAGCGCTAATGGTTTAGTCTTCCAGCTTATTTTATCTTTACCCTTTAAAAGCTTCGACTCCATCTGAGCAAGAACTTGCTTTTGTTTATCTTCTACAGAGACTAAATTATCTACATCCACCTTAAGTGAACTGATGAAATGTGCCGTTGTAGTACCTTCTTTATCTAACTGCTTTTCCACTTTAGCCAGCTTAGCGTAGTAACTATTTGGGATCCCTTCGCAATCAGGAAAGACCTCAATCAAACGCTGATCAACTGATGCTGCAGCAAAGCGCTTCCGGCAAGTTTCACGTCCAATATTCAGATAGTCAGCTAGTTCATCGAGCTTCGTAAAGCCTTGTGCTTGCATCACGCTTTTGTAATCAGCTCCCAATTCTCGGTAAGACAAGCGCTTTACAGATTGAGTAGTTTGAATAAAAGCGATCAAATCAGCTTGGTCGATCTCCCCTTCAATAACCCATAGAGGTAAATCTTTTTTAGCATGGATGCAAGTGAAACGGCGACGTGAGCTATCAAGTAACTGGTAAGTGCCCCGCCCGTCTTTGGTCGCGACGCCTTCAGTATGTACGCCCTCTTCCTGAACGCTTGGTAATATATCACGCACAGCATCAAGCGTGAGCGAATCTTGGCGACGTGGATTTAAAGGGTGAATTGCAGTTTTAACTTCAAGTTCATCTGATTTAACCACCACTCTTTCTGCAGTGGCTGTTTTACCGCTAGCAAACGTGAATGTTTTTTTAGGGGGTTCGGCTTTAACTCGTTTTCCTAATTGATTGCCTTGGTTAAAGCCGGTTCGCTTGTCTTGAGGTCGTAACATGTTATAGCCCTTTTGTTGCTAGCTGCTTAATTTCAGTGATGAATTGGTGGTACACGGCATTCACCGATGTCATAGCTAAATCAAATTGTTTACCACTACAAATCTGCTCTGATTTTCGAATATCCAGTACTGTACGGTTGCTTTCCGCAGCCGCGACAAACGCTTCAGAGTGACGGATCGCTGTTGATAACAAATGCCCTTGCGCCGCCCGCAGCAATTTATCAAACACTTTAACTTCATGAGCGCTCTTCTCATCGAAGTTCACTGGAAGCAATTTAGCCCACTTTAAATTTTTTCCTTGTGATGGTAATGCTCTAAATGTACCTGGCATAGTGGCCATGTAGTTACTCGTTGAGGCAAAATCAAACTCTCGTGGGGTGACTGGAATCAAGACCGCATCAGCCGCCTCATTCACTGCCCAGAGAATTGGAGAGTTCTGTGGGGGCGTATCGATGAAGATTAGGTCGTACTCTTCTTTAAGTATGGGTAAGATTTTTTCACGCAACACACTCAGCAAATTCCGTTGACCTATTTCATCTTGCCCCCAGTAAGAATCGACAAAGCGTTCGTCTGATGGGAAGGCAGGAATCACATCTAAGTTAGGGAGGTGAGTCTTAAACGGAATCGCTTTAACTAACTCGTCATAACGGTAGTCATTAAGGTATTGAGAAAAATCACCTTCGGGCTCTTGGCCTGCTAGCGCGATATCAACAGCTGTCATGTAGACTGATTCATCGTCGGCTTGATGAATCAGGTTTTGGCCTGTTGAGCCTTGGGGATCTAAATCTATCACTAGGCAGCGTGCATTAAGATTAAGATCAAGCGCAGCAGTGGTCGCTAGGGTTACTGTCGTGGTGGATTTGCCAGTGCCCCCTTTATGGTTTTCCACTACAACGGTTGTCGGTTCAAAGCGCTGGTTGTACTTAGGAAAGTTCATGAACTCCATCATATTGGCGACGTCGAAGCGATTATACAGGTGAGTGCGTCCTTGGATAATAGGAGCGCCAACGACGCCCTGCTCGGTTGCTTCATCTATTCTAGAATTGAAGGTCACACGAGATAAGCCAAACAGCTCTTGAAGCTCTTTCTTCTTCAATGAGTGATTATAGATAAGCCTATCGACACTCCCCTCAATTTCTGTATCAGTTACTTTGATCTGCATACGCTCTTTGATAACGGCTTTCAGATCTGACTGCTCTTGCTGCATACGTTCACAAACAAGTTCTAATGAATCGATGATGGTGGTCATTGGGTGCCCTTAATGCCTTAATTTCATGTAACCAATATAAAGCACTAAAGATACAAATTAAACCTTTAAAGAATATTTTTAATTAATAAAGGTTTAAGTTTGATGGGTGTCTAAACGGGGACAATGGGGGTTGTTTTCAAAACAACCTTATCAAATTACTCTGAATATTATTCTTTCATCTGGTTTAACAGTGGTGGTGCACGAGACTTAATTAAGGGCAATAAGTACGTATTTGAGAGAGCACTAGACGTGATTTTAAAAGAGCGATCTGCTATCGGCGTTGGGAAATTTAAGCAGGTCCGCTTTTAATAGCGGTCTACCAGTAATAGTCGGTGCTCTATTTACGGTTGAATTCAAAGAATTCTTCAACGTACTGAATAAACTTAAATAACGAGATTAACCTTGTTATTCTTAGCGTGTTCAAGTCACGCCTTAATTGTTCATTATGTTTGGGCTGAGGCGCGGTTGTATCACCTTGACTACCTTGAGCTCAGGCTTTTCGGACGTTCTTCCACCGGATTATAAGAGTTAGCGACCATTCATGAGCCTTAACTTAAAGTACTATCAAGCAATAGACCAAACGATTTCAAACGCCTCCCCTCTCGTTATTATTCATTTGACCAAAGCCAAGCCTATTGGCCTACAAAAAAAAGAAATGAGTTTTTGGTAGAGTTCATCAAGCCAAAGATAAAACAGCCTCAATATTCTAAATGTAAGAAAGAGCTGAAGACCATGCTGAGTATAGGCAGGAATGCCAAGGGCCACCTAGAGGGAAATTTATGGCAAATGAACGAAATTAACCTCAATTATCAAGCCAAATTCACTCATTAGGATGAGCTCTACATCATGTTGACCGCTCTCTTTGAACAGCAGTGTTTTGCCTCAATGTTAGAAAATGAAACCTTTTTCTAAGAAGGTTAAAACTCATCGATTAAATACGTTGATTGATAAAGTCCAAGGTACAGGAACCTATCGAGTGGAAGTGGGTCATATTGATGATCAGGAAGTTATTCATCTGCTACTGCATAGGACTGAAAAGCAAATGCTAGTCGATCTGTTGAAAGTTCGGAAATGTCTTGCTGCTCGATTGTTGGTTTATGTCAGTTCTAATAGCGATCCTGATATGAGTGTGGTGATGAAAGCGGTGGAGGGGGGCTGTTGGATGAATGCATGATTCATTCCCTAGGAAACTATACTTATGCTGCAAAGGTATTGGGACTCGATCGTGGCACAGTAAAAAGGAGGTATGAACGCTTTCTCAAAGAGAAAGGTGAGATGAATTGTATAAGGACATAGGTCATGGTTCATTTTCTGGTCGTTATCACTTGATTTTTATCACGTGTGCTTCGTTTTATCTCTAATAGAGTGGTTCTGTTGTTGATGCTTCTTCACTGGGACGTTCTCGCTCCGCTCGGTTTATTCCTTCGTTTTGCTCCTCTGTCGACAACTTGAGTTGCTTTATCGAGCCTGCTCGATGAGCTTCTACGTTCCTGAGAACAATCACCCAAGGCACTTCTCTCTTCGTTCGAGGCACCTCGTCCTCTCTCCTCGTTGATCTCTCTGTCTTTGAATAAGTTCGAATAAGGGCTTGTTTTCTTATGCGCCGATTTCTTTCACTCGCTTCATTTTTGGGTTCGCAGGCTGTTAACCGTCTCTCCCCACAACCTGTTTTTCAAGGGAGGCTTTGCCGCTGTGCGCCCTTGCAAAGCAGAACGATGTTGAGAGAGCGGACAGCCAAGCGGCTCCGAAAAGTGATACTCAAACAGAAAGGAAATTCTCATGGCGCAACAAAACTCAATCCCAACTCTCTCTAATTCAAATTCATCGACCAGCGTTTCGCCGCTGGGGCACGAAAGCTCACCAAAAAATGATATCTCTAGTCCTTTGGCGGTATTGAAGTTGCGCTCTCAAGTCAAAAAGTGTCGTGATGAGGCGAAAAAAAAGTCTGATTGGGTTTCCAAAATCCAGCGTTTGAAAATGTTCAGTCGTCGTCAATCGCCCGAGCAGCAGGCTGATATCGCAGCGTTAAAAGACCAAGGGTTCGTTGAAGCTATCAAGCAGCAGTCTCCGCTATTGGGGTCGCGTCGTTTTGCTTTCCATGAAATCCGTGACTTTTTCATCGAATTAAATGGCGCTGGCTTTGGTGAATGGTTTCTTCACGAGCGAGCGGATCACATCATTCTGTACACCAACTACGGGTCAGTATTTCCAGCATTGCGATTTGTGACAAAGGGGGAGGGGACGTTTAAGTGCTCAGGGTTTTGTTTTGATGTGCGTTTTGGCGCTTAGGGTGTCACATTAAAATACATTATATGCTGACAGATCCAGGCCCGCGATTTGGGTTGTGTGTAGGAATGAGCCAGCGAAGAACCTGTTAGATCGAATCTGACAGAATCGAGCTAGCGCTTTTGCTAAATTAACAATTTATAAATGACCAAAAAAACCTAATGTTAGTATTGACAGGTTTCTCTTGGGATAATATTTTAAAAAAACGAACTGACAGATGAAGTTATTAAGTTGCCCACTTCGCCTTCTTAGGGAAGCTAGGGCAATTGTAATCAAGGAACGTTGACGTTGTAGTATGCGACATTAGCGAGTTCCTTAAACCTGTTAACACCTGGAACATATGTCTTACGGCGCCTACGTGGTGCAATAGAGTCTGTCTCCGGTCTTGGTGTACTAAACACTAAGAACTATTGCTTATTTATGAGGATAGTATTATGCGTAATGTAGATTTTTCTCCGCTATACCGTCATGCCATTGGTTTTGAACGTCTATTTAACCTAGCGGAGAGTAGCACGAATAAGCCATCTTGTAATGGCTACCCTCCATACAACATCGAGCAGAAAGACGAAAACAACTATCGTATTACGATGGCTGTAGCTGGTTTTTCTGAAGATGCACTAACTCTTACCCAGAACGAAAATATGTTAATCGTTTCCGGTGAAGTTCAGCCTGTAGAAACTAAACCTAATTACCTTTATCAAGGGATCGCAGAGCGTAACTTTGAACGTAAATTCCAGATGGCTGACTACGTAACCGTTAAAGCAGCGAGTATGGGAAATGGTTTGCTGCACGTAGACCTCGTCCGTGAAGTCCCAGAAGCAATGCAACCCCGTCAGATCTCAATCCACAAATAATGACTGGGGAAACAGGATCGGATAAGGTGATTTTAGTATTCGATTTTACTAACCTTGTCTAAAAATATTGCTGTTTATCACCACTAGAGTGCAAGACTTAAACGCTTGTACTCATATAGAAGAATAGAATTACATATTTTGCATTAGAAAAAATAATTTTAATAAGAGAGGTCTTATTATGAGTAAAATTATCGGTATTGACTTAGGGACAACAAATTCATGTGTTGCCGTACTTGACGGCGACAAACCTCGCGTACTAGAAAATACTGAAGGCGAACGCACAACAGCCTCGGTAATCGCATACACTGAAGGTGAGACGCTAGTTGGTCAACCTGCGAAGCGTCAAGCGGTTACTAACCCTCAAAACACCCTATTCGCTATCAAGCGTCTAATCGGTCGTCGTTTTGAAGATGAAGAAGTTCAACGCGATATCGAAATCATGCCTTTCAACATTGTTAAGGCTGACAACGGTGATGCCTGGGTTGAAGCGCAAGGCCAAAAAATGGCTGCTCCTCAAGTATCTGCTGAAGTTCTTAAGAAAATGAAGAAAACAGCTGAAGACTTCCTAGGCGAAGAAGTAACTGGCGCAGTTGTTACTGTTCCTGCTTACTTCAACGATGCTCAGCGTCAAGCAACGAAAGATGCTGGTCGTATCGCAGGCCTAGATGTTAAACGGATCATCAACGAACCAACTGCTGCTGCTCTAGCTTACGGTCTAGACAAGCAAGGTGGTGATCGCACTATCGCTGTATACGACCTTGGTGGTGGTACATTCGATATCTCTATCATCGAAATTGATGAAGTAGAAGGTGAGAAAACTTTCGAAGTTCTTTCAACTAACGGTGATACTCACCTTGGTGGTGAAGATTTCGATAACCGCATGATTAACTACCTAGTAGATGAGTTCAAAAAAGAGCAAGGTATCGACCTTAAAACTGATCCACTAGCAATGCAGCGTGTTAAAGAAGCAGCAGAAAAGGCGAAAATCGAGCTTTCTTCTACTACTCAAACTGACGTAAACCTACCTTACGTTACGGCTGATGCGAATGGCCCTAAGCACATGAACATCAAAGTGACTCGAGCGAAGCTTGAGTCTCTAGTTGAAGACCTAGTTCAACGTTCTCTTGAGCCACTAAAAGTAGCTCTTGCAGATGCTGCCCTATCTGTAGGCGAAATCACTGACGTTATCTTAGTGGGTGGTCAAACTCGTATGCCTATGGTTCAAGCTAAAGTAACTGAATTCTTCGGTAAAGAGCCACGTAAAGATGTGAACCCTGACGAAGCTGTTGCAATGGGTGCTGCTGTTCAAGGTGCAGTGCTAGCTGGTGACGTTAAAGATGTTTTACTACTTGACGTTACTCCTCTCTCTTTCGGTATCGAAACGATGGGCGGGGTAATGGCTAAGCTTATCGAGAAAAACACAACTATCCCGACTAAAGCGGTGCAAGTGTTCTCTACAGCTGAAGACAACCAAAGCGCAGTAACTATCCACGTTCTTCAAGGTGAACGAAAGCAAGCGACTTACAACAAGTCTCTTGGTCAGTTCAACCTAGAAGGTATCCAACCAGCTCCACGTGGCATGCCACAAATCGAAGTAACATTCGACCTAGACGCGGATGGGATCCTGAACGTATCTGCTAAAGATAAAGCAACAGGTAAAGAGCAAAAGATCACGATACAAGCATCAGGTGGTTTGTCTGAGGAAGAGATCGAAGCAATGGTACAAGAGGCAGAAGCTAACAAAGAAACGGACAAGAAGTTCGAAGAGCTAGTCATTGCACGTAACCAAGCTGACCAAATGATTCACGGTACTAAGAAGCAAGTAGAAGAAGCGGGTGAAGCTCTACCTGCAGACGAGAAAGTTAAAATCGAAGCGGTTATCGAAGCTCTAGAATTAGCTAAGTCTGGTGACGAAAAAGAAGTGATCGACGCTAAAGTTCAAGAACTTATGCAAGCAGCTCAAAAGCTAATGGAAATTACTCAACAGAAAGCACAAGCACAGCAAGCTGATGAACAACCTAAGCAGGACGACGATGTTGTTGATGCTGAGTTTGAAGAAATGAAGTAACGCCACTGACGGATAATTGCTTTCGAGCTGTTAAACGTTGAGTTATGTATCATGGAGACGTGAACTTATTGGTATTCAGGGCGTAAGAGGTCACTCATACGCCCTTTTTTGTTTGAATGAGAAATTGAGTGAGTTTTTAGCATGTCAAAACGAGATTATTACAGCGTGCTAGGTGTATCTAAGGGAGCCTCGGAGAAAGAGATTAAAAAAGCCTACAAGAAGTTGGCGGTGAAGTATCACCCCGATAAAAATCCCGGAGATGCGACAGCAGAAGCGAATTTCAAAGAAGTAAAAGATGCTTATGAAATTTTAACAGACAAAGAAAAGCGCATTCAGTATGACCAATTTTGTCATACTGAATCTGAGAATCGTGGTTTTGGTGGTCACAGTGGGTTCGAAGACTTCTTTAGTGATGCCTTCCGCCAACGTGGCGGCTTTGGTGGAGGGTTTGAGGATCTCTTCTCACAAACTCGTGGTGGACACGGGCGCCCACGCGGACAAAAAGGTCAAGATCACCAATATACGCTTACTGTAGACTTTATTGATGTGGTTCAAGGGGCTGAAAAAACGGTCGAATTGCTAATCAATGGTAAACAGAAAAAAATCAAAGTTAAGATCCCTTCGGGTATTAAAGATGGTGAAAAGATACGTTACTCCGGTAAAGGTGGTTTAGGCGTTAATGGTGGTCCTTCGGGGGATTTATTATTCATTATTGAAACCAGACCACATGGGTTTCTAGACCGCGATGGTAATGACATTATTTGTCACACCAAAGTTGATATGGTTACTGCGGCTTTAGGGGGGGAAGTTACGGTGAATGTGTTAGACAGTCGCTTTAAACTCAAAATTCCAGCGGGTACTCAAACAGGGCGTAAATTCAAGATGACGGGGAAAGGCGTGACAAGTCGTAAAGGTGAAGCGGGCGATCTATTGGTGGAGGTTCAAGTTGAAATACCCAAAAATCTAACCGATGCACAACGTGAGTTGTTAGAACAATTTGGAGCAACGCTTTAGTCATTTAAAGTAAAATGAACAAAACCAGCTCTAGAGCCAAAGCCGTATAATGTGGGGTTGTATCGCAAAATTATGATGAAGTATAAGTGTACTGGTTTTTAGATGTAATTAGGCTGCTAGTGCGTAAAATTGCTCCCAAGCAGATAAGCCTTCAGGATTATCGAGCTGTCCGTTTTTAATTATCGACCACAGTTCCACGCCTGCCAGGGTGGAACTGGCTCTCTCATACAAATTCCCCCCTAAACACTGATGTATTTTACCTTTCACTTTCCGGTGACTTTGCTCAACTATATTGTTCAGATATTTAACTTGAAATACTTCAATCAAGTTGAGTCTCTTCTCCGTCAGCCAGAGTTGAACATTGATGTTATGCAGCGCTAACGCGTTGGTACCACTCTTATCGATAACCACTTTTTCTGATAAACCATTATAGCCGATTGCCTTGGTAAAGAAGGCGCGAGCCGCTTTCTCATCATGGCGATCGCAGAGTAGAAAATCAATGACATGGCCGTTCGCTTCTCCCACGACACCAGGAAATGGACTGTTTGTTTGAGGATGTATGGCAGCCACTAGGGGGGCCAAGTTCTTCACTCTTGTCCCGCGCAAGTTTATTGCTTGGCTGTAACCTGCTTGGTAAACCATTTTGTGCAATGGCCTTATTCAGAAAGGCTTTGGCAGCTGCCTCATCACGGTTCGGGCTAAGGTAGTAATCGATCACGTTTCCAAATTTATCGACGGATCGATAGTGGCGTGATCTACAACAACTCTACGCTCAAGCTGTATCTCTTCAATTTCACGATAACTGAGTTTATAGGCGAGATAATAACGTACGGTTTCAAGAACAACTTCAGAAGGAAAGTGACAGCCTTACACATTAAGAATCAGTTTCATGAGTAGAAATCAAGCAAACCTTAACTTAAATCCTCAAAGTTTGCGACAGAACCTAAATTAGTCACCGTACGGTGCTTCTTTCTTGGATTGTATTATCGAGCATATGTTAAATTGACAAAATTAGGCTGGCTTTTGCGCGGTAGGGGACGACTCTAGCTACAACCGCTCGAAAGTCAGCCTCTTCTCTTTCCATACTCTAGATTTCCCTTCTGAAAGTTAATTACAGTTTTCTGCTAAATGTTAAACACTTGTGATGCGTTTTCATTTCGACTCGATTTCGCCCTCTAAGTCTCAAAACTAGAGCTTTTTGATTTCAATCTAGCTGACCGCTATCAGACTTTATTTAAAAATTGATCCTGATGCGGGATCTTTTGTTAGCATTAAAAAATCAAGAATAAAAATGGAGTCTTCTTTTATGGTGGAGACTTTACCACCTAATTTGGTGTCCGGGATCATTAGACCACTACAATTGGCTCCCCATCTAGAAATGACTAAGGTGGGAAAGCTGACTCTTTATCTTTCTCCTGATATCCCAGAGCGAAAGTTTTCAATTGATGAGTTACTTGCTGAGGTGAAGTTGTCTAAAAAGCAGACTAAATTATGGGCGGCTTATTTCCGAGATCTTGCTAGCGAGCTAGACGCTCTCATGACGAGAGTAATATCAAGTAAGCTGAAATCTTTTTGGTGCTCTCGATAGGGAAACCAAGGAATGATTAGATGAAAATAGTTAAACAATTAATCAGACAGTTATAGTCAGTTAAACATTAAGTTTATGGCGTGACTGGAAAAAATAATGGAGCTTAATTGGACCTATGCGTTTAAACTTTGAATTTGCCGTTGAATGTAAAAACTGACGCGCGATTGCTTGTCGGCTTTGCACTGTCTCTACATGCAAGCATATAGCAACCAGCACAAATCTATCTTATTGGATTTGAACTTGAATATAAATGAATGGGTGTGTACCGAGGACGGAGAGGGTGATCACGTGGTCGAGCGTTCTGAAGTTCGAGTGAAAGGGAGAAAGCCATTAGTGAACAATAATCCGTTTTTTTCGAAACTGATCTTTGTCACCCAACAATATCTCAATTGCTCTCTTAACATCACCAATGATCTCATTAAGCGAACCGTTTTAAATTTGTCAGAACCATTCACCATTTCAGCAGTCAGGCCATAGTTTGCTCTCTAGCCAGATTCTGTAAGGGCTAACAGGTTTCTGATAACATTACTCTATTCTCAACCTCTAAGTATAAATATGAGTCGTAAGCTGAAATATTTCCAAGCCTTCAATGAACTCGTGACCAACGCGCTTCTTGCTTTGTATTGTTCGATTAAAAACGATGGTGGGTACTGGACAGTAAAAAAAAGAAATGAATATTTGGTGAAGTTCATCAAACCTAAAGTTAAACAGACCCAATTTGCGAACTGTAGAAAAGAAATTAAAACGATGCTGAGTATTGGTCGACATGCCGGCGGCAACCTTGAACAAAGGTTGTGGGAGATGAATGACGTTAATTTGAGCTATCAAGCCCGTTTTTCGCAGGCTGATGAGCTTTACATCATGCTGACCGATATTTTTGAACAACACCAATTTCCCTCTATGCTAGAAAACACGAATGAAGCAATGGAAGTGGATACCCTATATATGACGCAGGAAGAAATCGAAAAAGGATTTGATGCTGAAAATATTCAAATCAAACCACTGGCAATGACCGTGAAAACTCACCGATTAAAAGCTTTGATTGATTCAGTACAAAGCAAAGGCACTTATCGCGTCGAAGTCGATATTGTTGATGAGCATGAAGTGATTCATTTGTTGCTGCATAGGAAGGAATAGTCACTTGATAGATCAACCAAAAATTAGAGAGTTAATCCAAGCTCAGTTAGTAGAGGTAGGCTCTACAATGGCTACACATGACTTAAGCTACGTGATGAAAGTCGTTGAGGAGCTTCTTATTGACGAGACGGTTATACATACGAGAGGAAATATAACCAAAGCCGCAAGGTTCTTGGGAATGAACAGGGGAACATTGAGTGCTAAATATGAGCGGCTTCTGCAATCGAGAAGGGATTTACACCTCAATTCGTCCCGTAAGGAGATGTAGATATGGCTTTTTATAACGTTAAGCTTTCTATTGGTGATGTTATACTCAACGAGTACAGTGGCTATATGAAAGGAATGAAAGGTGTAAAAACGTCGGCGTCTAATGCCGCTCAAAATAATGAATCAATTCTTATTCAGGTATTTGATGTAGCGGGCATTCTTGTTGCCAAAAAAGTTAACGGGTCGTGGGTTAATATCAATACTTGAGATTGTTAGCGACAAGCTTATTGTATGGTCGAAGTTCATAAAAATAGACAGATATTTCTTGGCTACGATAACTTGTCGCCAGCACATACTGACCGTGTTTTTCAAGATCTTGTGCTTTATCCGTTTTCCCCCAAACCTAGTAGCACCAGTATCTAGAACATTGATTTCTACGCTTTCCACCGTTAGCGTGTGTGTATCTTCGTGTAAATAGGAATTTGCACACATGCCCTGCCTATACTCATCGACAATAACGAGTGTGTTTTTGAGACCTGTTAACAGATCTTTTTTGACTTTATAACCTTAAAGACTTATTGTTGGTATTGTTAAATGGTCATTAAGGATTAAGTTATGATAACTGTTCGTCCCATTCTCGCTGACAACTCAACTAGTATTAGCGAGCTGAAAAAAAACCCTATGGCAGTCATTGAACAAGCCGATGGGTTTCCCGTTGCAGTATTGAATCGCAATCAACCTGCATTTTACTGCGTTCCTGCTGATGCTTATGAAATGCTCATGGATAAACTGGAAGATATTGAGCTTACTCAGATAGTTAAAGAGCGTAAACATTCAGAAGAAATAGAGATCAGCATCGATGACTTATAAGTTAGTTTTCAAGGTTGAGGCTGAGAAAGAGTGGTACAAGTTGGATAGCACCATTAGATCTCAGTTTAAAAAGAAGCTGATTGAACGTCTAGAAAATCCATATGTGTCATCGGCAAAGTTAAGCAGCATGCAAGACTGTTACAAGATAAAACTGAGAAGTGCGGGATATCGACTTGTTTATCAGGTGAGAGATCAAGAAGTGATTGTTTCTGTAGTGGCAGTTGGTAAGCGTGAGCGTAATCAAGTTTATAAGATTGCAGCAAAGCGATTGTAGAGAGGGAAAATTCGTTGGTGATCAATAATCCGTCTTTTTCGAAACTGATCTTTGTCACCCAACAATATCTCAATTGCTCTCTTAACATGACCAAGGAGCTCATTAGGCGAACCGTTTTAAATTCGTCAGAACCATTCACCATAGAAGAGTACGTCAAGTTGGTTGAATATCTTGAGAGAAACTAAAGTGAGTCATTCAAAGAGTGTGTCATTTACCTGCTCTTAAGTGAAAGGAGCGTTTTTTCCTAACTTTTGCACTGTGGCCAACACAGTTAAATCTGTCTATTCTACTTCCATCATAGCGGCCAACGCTGCTAGTCTTTCTTTTGGCTCTAACGCTTGGTAGTTTTTAGCCCATCGTTGGGCTTTTCGTTTAATGCGTAGTCGGTCGGTAAAGTTAACCCCTGCATAAGCTGACCAGTGCAAACTATCGGCTTCGTAATTCATCCACAATTTTTCTCGTCTCACACCACCCCGTGTCATCACGTTAAACTCATACGTCCGCCAGTCCGTTAATAGCGAGTCGTATAATTCGGCCGGATACCCTGAAAGCATGATTTTGACCCCGCGTTTAGATAGGAATTTGAATTGGGTTAGTCGTTCAATGTGTTGCTCTATCGTGAGTCCTTTTCGATAGCGTTTGTTTGAGGTTCTCATTTCATGTTAGGTAACAAGTCTCTCGAAACTACATTGAGGCTGATAGAGACGAATACAGTATGTATATTAGCCATTGCTGATGTGGCTTTTTGATATAGGTGAGCTTATCATATATGATAAGCTCACCTAACTATAATAATAAACGTAGGTACACAACGATGAGTTGGAACCTTCAACTTTATGATGGTGTCGAAGAAGCTATTTTAGATAGGCCGCCTAAGGTGCAAGCAAGAATGTTAAAGCTGCTTGAACTTATGGAGGGACATGGGGCAAACCTTGGAGAACCCCACACAAAATCAATGGGTGATGGACTGTTTGAGATTCGAGCGAAAGCTCAAGAGGGTATTGTATTGGTCGTGGCCTGTTCTGTTATTTAGAAGGTAAAAATATCAACGTGCTTCATGCTTTTGTTAAAAAGAGCCAGAAAACACCTAAGAAAGACATAACTTTAGCCAAAGTAAGAATGAAAGAGGTTAAAAAATGAGTAGCTTACAATCTCTAAAGAAAAAAGCGTTATCGAACCCCAAAGTGAAAGCAGAGTATGACGCGCTTGAGCCAGAGTTTAAGTTTATCAATACTCTCCTTTCTATGCGTGAGTCTTCGGGGCTAACCCAGCAAGAAGTAGCAGAGCGCATGGGTACTAAAGAATCTAATGTTTCTAGGCTCGAAAAGGGAACAGGAAACCCCACTATTAAAACATTAATGAAATACGCTAAGGCGTGTGGTTGCCAATTAGACTTTGGCTTCACACACGCTTAGACGTTATATCAAATCTCGGTTCTGTCGCAAACTTTGAGCCTTTAAGTTAAGATTTGCTTAATTTCTATTCATGATACTGATTCTTAATGTTTAAAGGCTGCCACTTTCCCTCTGAAGTTATTCTCGAAACCGTACGTTATTATCTCGCCTATAAACTCAGTTATCGTGAAATTGAAGAGATACAATTAGAGCGCGGAGTCGTTGTGGATCACGCTACTATTAATCGTTGGGTTATCAAATTTACACCAGTATTGGAGCATAGAGGGAGGCGTAGAAAGAAGCCGGTGTCTGACTCGTGGCGTATGGGTGAAGCAGAAAACACGTCAAGCACTAGGTTGGAAGTCAATGGAAGGAGCCTTGGCAAGTTTGCATGGACGAGAAGTGTGGACGATGTATAAACAAGAGCAGATAGATGTTGAAGGTCAGATGGCCTTTGAGAGATTCTACGCACTCGTAATATAATTGTATCTGTAGAGTTGGTCTGTCACGCCTCTAACTAGATTTGCGACAAAACCGCTAACAAATAAGGATTAAAGTGTTGCGCAGCCAACCCTAAATCCCTAGTGTTGAACAAGCCCGAAGCCACTTTATTAAGTAAAGAGGGGCATTGCGCCTTGAACTGGTCTATTCACGCTGGGCACCAAGTCAATGACTTTCCATACCTGTAGTTATTCATGAGTTGCTAATTTAGCAAAATCACTGACACAGAAATATCCAAAAACGTCACAATCTGAATTTTAACACATGGCATTTTCTAGCTCGAAAATGCCACAAAGCAAGCTAGAGTAAATACTATTTCATTGGATCTAGTAGCTTCGGAGGCTTTCCCTTCGCGAGAATGAGGAATCTAATCCATGCTTCAATTTCAGATTTTGTTCTTAGTTTATTCTCTCTTTGCCAAACTTCCTTAGTGCTCGGTACGACTATCTTTTAGTCGCTACCATCTGTCCGCTTGCCGACAGTTTTGAGGTGATTCATTAAGCTTTTTATAAATAAGTCTACTATTTGATCTACATCATATTTCAAACACTTATGTATAGCGTAGCATAAATGCTTATAAGTTATGAATATAGCAAGCATCGAATGGTAAAGACATATATTTCGATGACGCAGATGTTCTAGATATAAGAAATAGAGAGACCCGTTAATAGTGAACGACAAACAGCTCAACAATGACTATCCAGAATCAGCAAATTTAATATCAACCACCGATCCTAAAAGCTACATAACTTATGCTAACCAGGAGTTTTGCGATATAGCTGGATATGGTGAAGAAGAACTGATTGCCAACCCTCACAATTTGGTACGCCACAAAGATATGCCAAAAGCGGCATTTAGACAGATGTGGGACTATCTTCAATCTGGCAAAAGCTGGATGGGACTAGTAAAAAATCAATGTAAGGGAGAAAAGCACTATTGGGTATCTGCTTTCGTCACCCCTATCAAAGGTGTAGATGGCTCTACAATTGAGTATCAATCTGTTCGAACTAAGCCTACCGAAGCGCAGACCGATCGAGCAACCAAGCTCTATCAAAAAATAAATACTGGCGCTTATAAAGTTAAGCCAAGAGTCGCGTTTCACAATATTGCAGCTGCCTTTAGTACCATTCTCGCTCTTATTTCTATAGCATCAGCGACGATACAACCGACCATTCCTGCCTTATCGATAGCGCTTATCAGTACGATTTTAATGTCACTGGTGTTTATACAGAGACACCGCTTCAACATCGCTAAAGAGTTGGCAAAGTCGATCTATGACAACCCCCTGATGGAAATGCTATACGCAGATCACTTTGATGATTACTCGCGCCTTGAATTAGCACTAATGATGAAAAGTGCTGAACTTCGCGCGGTCTGTGCCAGAGCAACAGAAACTTCAGGTGATATCTTACTTTCTGCTGAAGACGAGCTCGGCACCATTCAATCCGTAGGACAAAGCCTCGACCGCCAATGCCATGAAACTGAACAAGTAGCTACTGCTATTGAAGAACTTAGCCATTCGATTGATGATGTGGCCAAATCAGCGGGCAATGCCTCCAAACTAGCTGAGGAAGCAGATAATGAATCAAAAGAAGGACTTCGAAGTATTAAGAGCACAATTAATGAGATCAACTCATTAACCCATGAACTGGCACAGACTCGTTCTATCATCACCCAACTTGCACAAGACAGCCAACAAATTGAAACGATTCTTAAGCTAATTACAACTATTTCAGAGCAAACCAATCTTCTTGCTCTAAATGCTGCAATTGAGGCAGCCCGTGCTGGTGAAGCTGGTCGTGGTTTCGCAGTTGTTGCCGATGAGGTACGGAACCTAGCTTCGAAAACAGGCGAGTCTGCGAATGAAATTCACTCTATGATTGCACAGCTTCAGCAAACAGCAAACCGTGCCGTTAATTCAATGGAGAAAGGTGGTGAGTTGTCAGTTCGATGCAAAGAGCAAGCAAATGAGAGTGGTAATGTCTTACAAGCTATTTCTGATAAGCTAAACATGGTTTCAGACAGTAGCATGCAAATCGCCACAGCGGTTGACCAACAAGCGATAGTAACTCAGGAAGTAAATCGTAACGTTTCAAACATCAAAGCACTAGCAAACGAAACTTCAGCGACCTCTCAAACATCAATCGAACGCACGGGCGTATTGGTTGATCGAATAAAAGCATTACAACGTTTGATGAAGCAATTTCAGTAAGTCTTAACTAAGCAAGAGCTGCAACTACCGCATGTCAGAGCGTTGTAGAGCTTTTCGTTGGCTGCTTTTAGCCATTGTTCATCGCTGGGCTAGTAACTTTATGGACATTGCTCACAATCATTTAATAACTGTTCAGTTAATCTTTATAATTTAAAGTGAACATGTACACTTGTGTATCAATATCTTTAAGTTCACTTTAAGGTTCATTCCATGAAAATTGGTTATGCTCGTGTTAGCACCCAAGACCAAACGCTCGATGTTCAACTTGAACAACTTAAACGTCTTGGTTGTGAAAAAATTTACCAAGAGCAAGCGAGCGGTAAATCCTCTGATAGAGAACAGCTTAACCTGTTGCTGGATTTTGCAAGGGAGGGAGATGTTATTCATGTTACCAAAGTCGACCGCATTGCTCGAAATACCATCGATGCTTTGCAAATTGCCGATCAACTAGCGCAAAAGAAAGCGGGTTTGGTGTTTCATGACTTGGGGGATTTAGATATCAATAGCGATGTAGGTCGAGTTATTTACACGACCATATCGGCGTTTGCTGAAATGGAAAGAAAACGAATCTTACAGCGCTGTAATGAGGGAAGGGAGCGTGCACGCTCTGAAGGTAGGCACCTCGGGCGATTTCCTGATAAGAGTCTTCATCAACGCATTCAAGACCTTACAGAGCAAGGTATGAATAAACATGCGATCAGTAAAAAGTTAGAATGCAGTCGAACTACTGTTTATAAAGTTCTAGAAGGTGTAAAGATAAATGATTGACACCTGTTACGTTACGGGTTACATTGTAAAGGTTGCAAATACCGACCTCTATGTGAACTGCGTAGGCAAAATATATTCAATAGCTAGGTACGAGTTCTTTGATAACAAAAAAAATTAAAAAGGAATATCAAATGGATATCATTAGCTTAATGAAAATATTTAACAACTGCCTATGGAGGATCTCATTTTGGCTATCAAAAATTTTTCGCATAAAGGGCTTAAGCAATTTTACTATGACGGAAACGAAAGTGGCTTAAACCCAAATCACATCGATAGCATTGCGTTTATACTGGATGCTGTCGATGCTTCACACCACCCTAAAGATCTGAAAGCAATTTATAGAGATAAATTTTCTGAAAAGAAAGGTTCTGGTAAAGGGGTTTACAGTATAAAAGTTAATGGAAATTGGCGAATAACTTTTCAAATACAAGATGAAGGCGCTGAATTTCTTGATTATATCGATTATCACGGGAAAAAAATAAAAGCCCGATAGCTGCCTAATAAAAGATTAGGTTACGGGTCACGATATATGTGACCTTAGTCTATCTCGTTACATACAAGGTAGGCTTTAGGAGAGTAGAAATGAGAATGACGAGAAAACCATCACATCCAGGTAAGTTTTTTAAACACACTATTTTGGATGAAAGAGGAATATCAATTACCGGAGCAGCAGTGAACTTAGGTGTAACAAGAAAAGCACTAAGTGAATTTGTTAACGGTAAAGCCAAATGCTCACATGCAATGGCTAGACGCCTAGCAGAAACGACCGGAACTGGCGTTGGCATTTGGATTATGATGCAAGCTAAATTAGATACTTGGGAAGCTGAAAGCATGGAAATAGAAACACCAATTATCCCATTTAAAACACAAGCTTAATTGTTAATGAGAAAAATATAAAGAACACCAAATAGTAAAAGTAGAATCCCAATAAAAACGGCTCTCAATAAGGAGTCGTTTTTGTGTTTAATGCACAATATGTTATAGCCAACTTTTGAGTGGTTTTTGCACACTTCCTTTCTCTAATAGCTACGAGATCGCAAAAATCACTCACTTTCTTCTTCTAAATCCCTCTGAAGGACGGCATCTTGGCCGATTTCCTAATAAGACGCTTCATACGCGTACTCAAGAGCTTGCAGACCGAGGAATGAACAAGCATGCGATCAGTAAAGAGTTAGAGTGCAGTAGGACTACGGTCTATAAGGTTTTAGGAAAAAATATCTCTCTTTAGAATCGCGAATAAAGCTGTTCTTTAAATGAGTAAAGAGCTGACTGACGTTGCTTCGTTCTGTCGGCTTCATACTGACTCTACATGCAAGCATATAGCAGCCAGCACGAACCTACCCTTGATAAAATAAATAAATTTTCAGAATTTTAATTTAATTATTGTTGCAATGATTAAGAGGCAGAGAGAATGAAAAAAGCAATAATGAGCCAAGTTCAGAAAGAGGTCTTAAGATGTTTGGCCAAGGCGTTCATCAAAGGAGTAAAATAAGGTAAGTCAACCGTCATCAACCTGGCCGTCAATCAAGTGCTTGGGAGAGATATTCACCCGAACAACTTCCGAGTTTCATGTAAAGCTCTTGAAGAGTGTGGACTGGTCATGCGCAAAAAAGTGGAGCTAGATTGGTACATCAATATAACGCCAGAGGGGTTTGATAAGGCACTCACCTGGCTTGATTAAACGATGCTTCTGAAACTCATTTTTGGACAAAAGTTTGTCAGTGATTTTGCTAAATTAGCTTTTCACGGATTACTTTGGGTATTGTAAAACCTCTAGCCTTTTGGCCAAATTCACTTATCCACTACAGGCTTAAAAACACCTCAACAAAGTAAATGAAATTAACAGTAGCCCCTTTAGTCGAGGGTTCTACTAAAGATGATTAACCTAACATTGCCAATATAACTCAATCCTTGGTATTATTATGTATTATCGGAAGCCAAGATGGTGTCAGCCGTACAGTCTATCTGTTGGTGTTGGGGTTCGATTCCCCTCTGGCCTGATGTTTTCATATTCGGCTTTAGAGCTTTCAATTTTTCAAGTATTTCACCGTCTACTAAAATGTAGTCAAGTGATGATGCCTCAGATAAAGAATTGACATCTAAGCCACTAGCTCCCCTTAAGTCAGCTCGATTTAATCGCGCCCCTTTAAATTTAATGTTTTTCATTTCTGAGTCTGTAAATGTAGCACCTGTAAGATCTGCATTTCTGAAATCTGCTCCAGTCAAATTGCAATTTATGAATGATGCACCTTTCGCTTTACAATCCCTAATAACTATTTTCCTGATATCACAATCTACCCACGAACACGCTTTCAAATTACTATTATTGAAGAAAGATGATTTCATGCAAACTTGATTGAACTTAAGTGCATTCATAACACCGTCCTGTAGCTGCATTCCTATCAAGCGTGACCCTTGAGAGAACTCAATATCCTTTATTTGGCAGCCATTAATTCTCAACTCCGACACATTAAACTCACTGACACCGCTGCGCACTAGTCGTTTGATATTACCAACTTTTCTCAAGTTAACCTCTGGCATGTCTAGAGCAGCATAGTCAGAAAGCTCTTCTTCCATTCTTTCTATTTCTTCACGTTTTCGTCGCTCTTGTTTTTCATTAACCTCTCTTGAAATACGAAGCCTGTCCAAACTAAAAACCAATACACCAAACATGATAAAATCAAGTAGGAAACCATGAGCCTCAACTAAGAAGTTTTCCCAAAAGTCTCGGTTGTATAGGCCTAGGACTGTGTTTGGCATAATAGTAGTACTTACAGCTGGCCAGTATGCGGTAATCCCAACTATGAATATAGCTGTAATCCCCCCAATCAACACCATCGTAATGATTGGGTGCTTTTGACTTAGCTGAAGTATTTTTTTAATCGACATGCCAATGTTACCTAGTTATTTTAAGTGTCGAATATCATAATCTGACATACATTAAAAATCACTAATGATTACCAGTTATTCAATAGGACACAACAGCGGCTTAGAGTTTCTGCGCCAAACGTATGGTTAGGATAAGTTGAGGAAGATGAAGTAGACGACTTTGTTGTTCGAGAACAATGGCTGCCTAACGCAGCCACAAGAATGATAATGCCTATTGACTTGAGAAAGGCTCATATGTGTTAAGTTTTATTCTCCGTACCACTCTGAAGTATCGACAGAGAGTTCTTCAGCCTCGACGGTAAAGTCTTCGGGATTTTCTACATGTGATTTCATATCAAGAGTGAACGGGTAACTCTCTTCCATGGTGCAGATATCATTTTTGGGACCATACTCTTGAGTTACATATACGTTACCCTTGGCTCTCATTCGAATGTAGCGATCATCAATACCCAAGCACTCAATCTCTTCCACCTCGGTATATTCCACATAAACATGATTTGCTAAGATAGATAAACTATCAGGGATAGCTGATACTGCTGTGGAAATAACAGCATCGTGAACTTTGCTTTCCACCGCATCAATTACGATTATCTCAATATCTTCTAGTTGGCTCAAAGAGCTAACTGCTAACCCAACAACATATTTGGCATCTTGGAAGAATTTCTTAGGGCAAGCTGTAAAATACTTTTCACTAATATGGGTATATTTATTAAAAAAGCGGAACTCAGATAAGAACTCCTCTATCGACTCATTTAAAATGTCCAAGTCGTCTTTTAAATATTCGTCAGATATATTTCTCTGGGCACAATATTTTAGTTGCTGCCGACGAGTCACTGGATGAACAGTACTTTCAACTTCATACCATGTCGTTTTCTTAACCTGATTCGGCGGCGCTTTACGTTTGATTACGTGTAGTACCAACTCTCTCATCGAAAAAGCAAAGTTATGAAACCTCAGAGGATTACCGTGGGATGCATAATTTCGTAGGCTTGAAACATATAACTGTTTTTCAAAATCAGTTTCTAACAAAGACTCTAAGTCTTTCATGAAATCTAACGATAATAATTTTTTTAACTTCATACTTACTCTATAAAACTTAGCGCTGCGATATGCGGCAAATTTGGTTCGCAGCGGAAAATTTGTCCGACAATAGCGCCTTGCTATGCCAATTTGCGATACTTATCATTTTTTAGGCTTTTCAAACACCATCTTACCAATCCACCAAATTGACTGCCCAACATTGGAAATCAATTGTTGCCCCTGCCTTAAAAACGAATTTTCGCGGTCAATTCCAGCAAGATCTAAGGCATCTCCGATCTTTGAACTTGTCGGGTGTGCATCACCAACTCGCATATCATAAGCACCTACAATTGGCCCAAAGACTTTACGAGCAGTATCATCACCCACTTTCTGGGATAGTATGTCTTGCAGTAGTTTGTTTGAGCCAAGTTTGTCCTTATTCGCATGCGTTGATAACGCACGCAACTCTTTGACATTAAGCCGATCAGAGAAAACGCGTACAATTTCTTTTGCTAGCCTCAGCAATGACGCCTGATCTTTACTTTCGAATCTAGATATTTTCTTTAAGGCTTCGATACGGTCTACATCATGTGAGAAAAGAGAAACATTAAACTCTTGTTTAAACCCATTCTCAAGCATGCTCATTACTTCGAAAAGTAACTCCTCTACTGCATGTGTGGGTGCTGGTTGAGCTTTTACTTGAGAATCTAACAACTCACTGGCAACCTTACCCTCTGGGACTACATTATGGGCTGCCCATAAATGCTGCTCCCATGAGGAGAGACGAGCGATGTCAAAAGCATATACTGTAATGAAATCCTCTGAGTTTACTCCAAAATGGATCCTAT
This sequence comes from Vibrio sp. 10N.222.52.C12, assembly GCF_041474215.1. NCBI lineage: Bacteria > Pseudomonadati > Pseudomonadota > Gammaproteobacteria > Vibrionales > Vibrionaceae > Vibrio > Vibrio sp. 10N.222.52.C12. The sequence goes on along the minus strand of NZ_JBFRTR010000027.1, from coordinate 3,723 downwards.
AACCGGAAGTTGAATGAATAGAACCTGTGTCGGCTGTATACCATTCAAGTGAGAAGCCTCGAAGTCCCAATAGTTCAGTTACAACACTTGAACGAAACCATAGCCATCTTCCAACGTCTTCATTGTTTAACTCCGATGACGCGAGGCGTGTACTATCAGTTTCAACTATGAATTGAGGTAGGTTCGTATCTGCGTCCCCTCTAACGCGCTTACTTGTACCTTGGTGAGCAATCCACTCATCTCGCCAAAATTCGCCTTCCACACGTACACCAACATAACCGGACCTGTTTCCTTCAGCTTTTTCATAATCAGTATTGTCGTTTGTTTCTGACCCCATTACAGGAGCGTCTTCCTCTTCATCTACATCTGTACGCCAAGTACGAAACATTGCCCAACTACCACCAAAGACATCATTCAAATTGCGAACAAGCAGCTCATATCGGCCGCCATCTCTCTCTTCTTGATGGTCTTCCATGCCGGTGTATTCGCTATTTTCAAGTGTTAGTACGTTTTCCACTCTTTGCCGATAGTACGATAGCTTTAGAGACAAGTTTCTAGCCGCTAAATAGTCCAGAAGAAACTCTCTCTTTATTTCGATCTGGCGCTGATCTCCTTTGTCATCGAGAATCTCCCGAGCTACGATTACAAAGTTTTCTTCTGGTCTTACCCAGTTATTTCCCTCTTTTATAAGTCGAAGCGCTACAACCAAGTCAGGATTTAATATCCATAAGGTTCCTCCAACCACAGGTTGTGGATGCTCAAAAACGAGGTGAATTCCGATTGGTTCTTTGTCATTCCATTGGTACTGTTCAATTGTAGAATAATATCCATCTTCGTAGGCGTATGGTTGGGGAGTACACCCAATACCAATATCACTCCAACTAATTTTCTCTGCTATTTCTCTGTGCTCTGGAGTAAATGCTACAGAACCACAACCAAAGTACTCGCTAACATGCCCAGTATACTTACAATCTCCTTTTTCATCCTTAATGGATGCTCTTAAAGGGACCCAAGTTGATTTTGAAAAAGTCCGGCGTGTTTCTTTCTTTTGAAGAATCCAATCTTGATTCATTAATCGTCATTTCCTTTGGATAATTTCGAGTTGAAGCCTTAACTCTAACGCGTCTGTTAAGTGCGACCTATGCATAATTTACTTAAGAAGTTCCGTTAGCCTTTCATATGATTCACCCAATTTCTCAACAAGTGACGGATAAATTTCCATGAGGCCGGAGTTTGCACCAAGATCAAGGCGCTCAATTACAAAATCTAACTTTTCTTGTTCACTCTCTTTTGATCCAATATGAGAGTAAACTACGCGCAAATCATAGAGAATGTAGAAAGGAGACATCAGAGCAAATATATCCACATCAGAACAGCTAAGTTCAATCACTTTTTGCAGTCGTTTGATACTGCCAAGGTTTTTGGGATCTCCACCTAATTTCGAAATTACATCACCCAATGCTTTGTTATCAAATGACTCAAGATATATCTTATTAAGAGTGTCCGCTACGTGTCGTCGTTCTTTTTCTGTATCCACGACAGGTGTGTTAAAAGACACTGAAAGATCAAACACCTCACTGTCTAGATGAGCTATTTTTATACCAAACTTGTTGAAGCACGCTTCAAGAAATATTGAGCGACTTTTAAACAACGCACCTTCTTTGGATAGGTCAGTAAAAATACATTCTATTTGCCCATCGTAAAATTCAGAACCTATGGAATGATCTGACTCGATGTTTTCAGAACGTAGATAATATTGTTCAGCATCTGGAAGGCGAGCAATATCACCTAGCCACATAACGACCTTACCATTTTTATTAATGCCAAATGGCATTGAAAAATCATCGCCACTCAGTATCTCTCCATATGTAGTAGAAGCAAAACTCAATCGATAAGTTGGCGAAGAATCGTATTTTAAAAGAACTTCTTTATTAAAAAATACTGGTGTAAGAAAACCTTCATCCCAGGGCCGCTTTAGTCCGGGTATATATTTATAATCGTCTGAATCGTAAATGAATGGAACAACACCAAAACCGAAATCTTGGTTTGTTTTATTACGTGTAACCGTCACATTGTTACTAGACTTTTTAAATGCCTGCTCATGCAAATGGATCACTGAGAACCTAGAATCATCAGGGAAGAAGCTTTTATCACATGATCCGCAGTGCAGCATCGGAAGCCCCTTAATTTCTATGTCCACGCCTGTAACCAACTCATGGAAATCAGCAAAAACAAGATCTAAATGACCTTGGCATTCATCACAATAAAGTCTCTGAACTTGTCCTTGTTCTGGAAAGAAATCGGTAATTTTCAAACTCACCCCTTAAGTACTTAACAGGGTATTAAACAGATACCTATTTAACACACCGCAACCCATATTATTTATTGGAAGCATAGCATATCAATATCCCTTTTAATCAATAACTTACATTACATAGATGATAATAATCATTCAGATTTGCGCTGTAAAAAGCGAGCATTACGCGTCAAACAGATCGCTTATGCATTCAGAATAAAAAAATATTCATTATTTCATATAGTTAAAATCATAATTGAGATAAACATGTCATCGCGTGTACGGTTATCTCTGTGAGGTTACAAACTTCCTTACAAATCGTTTTTCCTGTTAATATACAACATAATTCGAATGAGAATCGGATTAGGTAAAGTTAGCCATTTGTAATCCATTTCGGTTTGTTGATATTTTTTACTGAAAGACAGTGGTCGGGTAGACGACACTTGTTACCAAGTGCCGTCCCCCTAAGAACCCAGCGTGCAACTTTCACTGCACTAGGCTCAAGCCTTCACGAAGGCATCGTTTGATACCCAGCAACTTATAAAGCAGCGAGAGTAGGCTCCTTCCAAGAGTTGCGAGCTTGCCTTTTTGACTTTCTCTTAGCCAAGTATTCTTGGTGTTGAGGGTCATATGGTGTCGCTGCACTTCGGATTTTTACATGTCTCTCGATCGGTACTTTGGCTATTTGGAAGAGATTGAACTGGCAATCCATATCCATGATCTTCTGCCAACCATGAAAATGCCATTGGCCTTTTCGGTTGACGAAGTATTTAAGGGCCACCCAAGTTTTGGATTTTGTCGGATGACGCCTCACTGCCCAGTACCATAATGCAAGAAATAGCTTATGACCTACATATCCGAATACCTGTTTAGCCACGCAATGGCGATAATAATTAGCCCAACCCCTTAATTTCGGATTTATCAGTTTGATAAGATCGTTTACAGAGGTTGTTGCATGCTTTTTGATGAGTTCGCGCAGATTGCTCAAGAACAGCAATGTGTTAGATTTACTCGGTTTAATGAGCAATTTCCCTTTGTACTTTCTGTGATTGAACCCTAGAAAGTTAAAGCCGTTATCGATGTGTGTAATGTGCGTTTTCTCTTCGGATAATGTTAAGCCTCTTTCCGCTAAAAATTCAGCGATCAACGGTTTGATATCGTTCTCCAACACTTCCTTTGAAGCGCAGGTGACGACGAAATCGTCGGCGTATCCAATGAAATTGGCTCTACTACCCTTTTTGAGGGCCGTAGACTTAATATGCTGCTCAAGTCCAGCAAGAGTCATTAGCATCAAGGTTGGTGATATTATCCCACCTTGCGGTGTTCCCTCATCGGTGCGATAAAACAGACCTTTGTCCATAAAGCCAGATTTTAGCCATTGTTCCAACATTCTCTTATCAATAACGATGTTATCAAGAAGCCATTGA